>CAYNDG010000329.1:0-1518 GCA_964395805.1 uncultured Brevundimonas sp. | reverse complement strand
CGTCGATGGTGTGCACCACCTCGCCGGCCAGCCAGGTCGGGCCGTCGATCTCGGGTCGCCACCCGGTGAGGCGCAGCGTCCGGTTGGCGATGATTTCGGGCCGGCCCTTGGCTAGGTTGACGGAGATCTCCCGCCGGGCGCGGCGCAGGCGCCCCAACTCCGCCTTCGCTGCCGCCATGGCCTCGGCTTCCGACGGAAAGTCGCGCTTCAGCGTCTTCACGCTGCCGTCGTCTCCCCGTTTCTCTTCGCCTGCGACGGCGAAGCGGGCGCGCCCCTTGCTGAGGTCGCGCCACCGGGCCTTGACCGCGGTCACCGATCCGTCGCGGTCGGCTTCCGTGTAGGTGTGGCGGTCGCCGTCGCGCCTGGCGATGGTGACGGCGGTCAGCGCGCGGCCGCCGACGGTCAGCGGGTGGCCGATGGGGAGGAACAGGAGTCGGCCGTCCTTGATGGTGGCGACGGCGTCGTAGTCCTGCCCCAGGCGCGTCAAGAAGTTCGCGTCGCTTTCGTTGGTCTGGTCGATGTGCGGTATGACGATTGACGCCAGCCCGGCTTCGATCGCCGGTTCAAGGCCGAGGCGCTTGGCGATGGTGGTCAGGATGTCGCCCAGGGTGTGGCTGTGGTAGGCCTGTTCGCGCTGTTCCTTCAGCGGGCCGCGGAACTCGGCGGCGCGGGCGCGGATGGTGATCTGGTCGACCGGGCCGGTGTGGGTGACTTCGTCGACGACGAAGCTGCCCTTGTCCGTCAAGGCGCCATCCCGCCAGCCGATGGACACGCGCAACGTCGCGCCCACCCGGGGCAGGGCCAGGGTGGTGTCGTGGTCGGACAGGGCGATTTCGAGCTCGTCGGCCTCCATCCCCGGTTTGTCGGTCAGCCGCAGGCTGATCAGGCGGCTGTTGATCTTCCCGGTGATGTCGAGCCCGCCGGCGGTGATGGAGAACGCGGGGATCATCCGGCCGCCTCGGGTCGGCTGTCCATGAGGTTGCCCAGCTGGTCGGCGTCGTCGCCCCAGTAGCGCACCAGCTTCAGGCTGAATTCGATGCGGCGCGGCAGGCCGGGGCCGGCCAGGTGCGACCGGGTTTCCTCGACGCTGTCGATGTACCACTTGCCCAGGTTCTCGCCCTGGCCGTCGATCATGATCCACGCCGTGCCGCTGTCGGCCATGGCGCGCAGCTTGTCGAGCGTGGCCGGTCCGCCCGTCAGCTCCGGCATCAGGCTGCCGTCGAGCGTGATGGTGTCGTCACCAGGCCCGACCCACTGCTGCCCGGGCCCGCGGCCCACGCGCGCGTTGGAGCTCCACCGCTGGGACGTCGACCGCTTCAGGGTCTCGAAGGGCGCCGTCCGCAAGGCGAAGGTGAAGAGCCCGAGGGAAAGGAGGGGTGAGGCCGCCATCATTCCATCCCGTCATAGAGGCGCGTGCGCTGTGCAGCCCGCTCGCGTGCTTGAAGCTGTTCGAACTGGCGGCGGACTTCCTGGGCAACGGCCTTTTCGTCCATGCCCGGGGCGGCGTTCACCACGATC
>CAYNDG010000328.1:242-1526 GCA_964395805.1 uncultured Brevundimonas sp. | reverse complement strand
ACACGCTCCCTGACGGCGAAAGCACGGGAGCACACGGTTCCGGGCCCCCGGCCCACGCGCCGCCCGCCTCTCCATCTCCTCTGCCCCTCGGGCGAGAGGGGCTTTGGCGTGCCTGACATTACAACGAAGTAACGCGCCTTGAGGCCGCGACGGCTTTATGGCCTTGGCGCGTTTGAGGGGGACTGTGCCCCCCCGTCTGCATCTGTCCGGAGTGTACCATGCTGGCCGCCACCGCCCTTGCTGCCCTGCTTGCCACGGCCGCGCCCCAGGACCCCCCGGTTCAGGACCCCCCGGAGGCGCGTGTCGACGACATCGTCGTCCTTGGCCGACCGCTGGACCAGGCGGCGCGTGACTTCGTCTACAGCCTCTCGGTTCCCCCGAGGGGGCGGGGCCTCGCCCGCTGGCGCGGCACGGTCTGCGTCGGCGTGGTCAATCTGCGTGGCGAGGCGGCCCAGTATCTGGCCGATGTCATCTCGACCCGGGCCCAGGATCTGGGGCTCCGTATTGGCGCGCCCGGCTGTTCGCCCAATGTCATCATAACCTTTGCCGACGACGGGGCCGGGATGGCCCGCGCCATGGTCAGGGCAGAGCCTGCCGCCTTCCGCGTCGGCGGGTCGGGCATGGATCTGGGCCGCGCGGCGCTGGGCCGGTTCCAGGAAGGCGATGCCGCGGTGCGCTGGTGGCATATGGCCCTGCCGATCAACTCCGAGACCGGTCAGATCGCGGTGCGGATCCCGGGCGAGACCGACAGCGAAGGCAACCCCTCGGCGCCCTCGATCAGCACCTTCGGCTCGCTTCTGACCACCATCGTCCGCGACGACCTGAACAAGGTGATCGTTATCGTCGACGTGGACGGCGTGGCCCACCTGACCGCGCCGCAACTCGCCGACTATCTGTCGATGGTGGCCCTGGCCCAGATCGACCCGCGCGGCGACACCTCGGCCTTTCCCACCATTCTGAATGTGCTGGATAATCCGGCCGCGACGGACAGTATGACCGAGTGGGACCTGGCCTTCCTGGAGGCCCTGTACCGGGACGACCGGGCGATGCGCCGTAACCCTGCGGTGCTGGCGTCCAGCATCGCTTCCGACCTCGCCCGGGGCCTGCGCGCCGAACAGGAGGCCGCGCCCGAGGACTGACCCGCCTTGCGCCCGGTCCTTCGGGTCGCGATATTCCGGATTCCACATGGGCGCGACCGCCGAGTCGCGTCCCCCTTGCAGTCAAGAAGGCCTTCATGCGCGATCCGATCGAACTGATGAACATGAACCTCGTGCCGATGGTGGT
>CAYNDG010000328.1:0-225 GCA_964395805.1 uncultured Brevundimonas sp. | reverse complement strand
CCGGGGTGAGCGCGCCTTCGACATCTTCTCGCGCCTGCTGCGCGAACGGATCATCTTCCTGACGGGCCCGTTCGAGGACGGCATGGCCTCGCTGATCTGCGCCCAGCTGCTGTTCCTGGAATCGGAGAACCCGAAGAAGGAAATCAGCATGTACATCAACAGCCCCGGCGGTCAGGTGACCTCGGCGCTCGCGATCTATGACACCATGCAGTACATCAAGAGCCC
>CAYNDG010000327.1:0-1539 GCA_964395805.1 uncultured Brevundimonas sp. | reverse complement strand
AAGGGGTCCGTCCTGGAGAGGCTGGCGGAGGATGCCGAGCTGCGTGGCGATGCGGCCGGGCAGGCGGCGTCGCGGGTGGCCGTCCATCCCGGGGTGCGGGCGGCGCTCGTCGACCTGCAGCGGGGCTTTGCGCAGCAGCCGGGCGGGGCGGTGCTGGACGGGCGCGACATCGGCACGGTGATCTGTCCGCAGGCCGGGGCGAAGCTGTGGGTGGATGCCAGGCTGGAGGTGCGGGCGCTCCGCCGCCATAAGGAGTTGCTGGCGCGCGGCATCCCTTCTATATACGACGCCGTTCTGCGGGACATGAGGGACCGGGACGCCCGTGACGCACAGCGCGCCGCGGCCCCGATGCTTCGGGCGCCGGATGCGTTTGCCCTGGATACGAGCGATATGGACGCCGACCAGGCCTATGCCGCCGCCCTGGCCTTCGTGCGATCGCGGAGCCCGGCCGGGCAATAGGGCCCGGGCGGAATCGACAAGCCCCGGACGCCGGCCGGGTGACCATCCGGCATGAAGGACCAAATCCCATGAGCATCACCACTCCCTCCGCCGCGGCTGCGCCCGGCGTCGTGAAGGAAAGCTTCGCCGCCCTGCTGGAGGAGAGCTTCGGCACCGCCGACGGCCTGGAAGGCTCCGTCGTCAAGGGCCGTGTCGTCTCGATCGAGAACGATTTCGTGCTGATCGATGTCGGCCTCAAGTCGGAAGGCCGCGTGCCGCTGAAGGAATTCGCCGCCCCCGGCCAGGAGCCGGACCTTGCCGTCGGCGACGAGGTCGAGGTGTTCCTCGACCGCCTGGAGGACAAGAACGGCGAGGCGGTGCTGAGCCGCGAGAAGGCCCGCCGGGAGGAAGCCTGGCTGGTGCTGGAGAAGGCCTATCAGGGCCAGCAGCGCGTCACCGGCATCATTTTCGGCCGGGTGAAGGGCGGCTTCACGGTCGACCTGTCGGGCGCCGTCGCCTTCCTGCCGGGCAGCCAGGTCGACATCCGCCCGGTGCGTGACATCGGGCCGCTGATGGGCACCCCGCAGCCCTTCCAGATCCTCAAGATGGACCGCCGCCGCGGCAACATCGTGGTGTCGCGCCGGGCGGTGCTCGAGGAAAGCCGCGCCGAGGCCCGCAGCGAGCTGGTGGCGAGCCTGAAGGAGGGCCAGATCCTCCAGGGTGTCGTGAAGAACATCACCGATTACGGTGCGTTCGTGGACCTGGGCGGCGTCGACGGCCTGCTGCACGTCACCGACATCGCGTGGAAGCGCATCAATCACCCGTCCGAGGCGCTGCACATCGGCCAGACCGTGCGCGTCCAGGTCATCCGCTTCAACCGCGAGACCCAGCGCATCAGCCTCGGCATCAAGCAGCTTGACGCCGATCCGTGGGAGGGCGTGGAAGCCAAGTACCCGGTGGGCGCCAAGTTCATGGGCCGCGTCACCAACATCACCGATTACGGCGCGTTCGTCGAACTGGAGCCGGGCGTCGAGGGTCTGGTCCACGTGTCCGAGATGAGCTGGACCAAGAAGAACGTCCACCCCGGCAAGATCGTCTCCA
>CAYNDG010000326.1:0-1555 GCA_964395805.1 uncultured Brevundimonas sp. | reverse complement strand
CACCTCTCCGCTTGCGGGGAGGTGGCGCGGCGCGCCAGCGCCGTGACGGAGGGGGTGGCTGGACGGGGGACGAGTTATGCTTGCCTTTCGTCTGACGGTGGCGCCGCCCCCTCCACCCTGCTTCGCCAAGGCTTCGCAGGGTCCCCCTCCCCATCAAGATGGGGAGGTGATGGGAAAACACCGTCTGAACCGTCTGAACCGTCTGGAATGCGGACCATCTTCACCTCTCCGCTTGCGGGGAGGTGGCGCGGCGCGCCAGCGCCGTGACGGAGGGGGTGGCTGGACGGGGGACGAGTTATGCTTGCCTTTCGTCTGACGGTGGCGCCGCCCCCTCCACCCTGCTTCGCCAAGGCTTCGCAGGGTCCCCCTCCCCATCAAGATGGGGAGGTGATGGGAAAACACCGTCTGAACCGTCTGAATGGTCTGGAATGGCTGCGCCTCCGTCGGCGGGTCTGTTGCAACCGGATAGTATGGGCGAGCCGACAGCCAGGGCGTGCAGACCGGTGCGGGAAACGGTGGGGGCGTTGAAAGGGCGGCGGTTTTGGCGGGCAGCTGTCGTAGTTGCTGTCTCCTCCCTGGCGAAGATGGGGAGGAGGCGACTTCTCCCTACCGCTCCGCCTGCCAGGCGCGCAGTTCGGCGAGTTCGGTGGTGCGGGTGTCGAGGGTAGTCCGGGCGAGGCGGCGGAGGTCCGGGTCCTGCGACTGGTCCAGCACCCGGCGGGCCGTGGCGATGGCCGCTTCGTGGTCCGCGATCAGGGCCGAGGCGAGGGCCGGTTCGGCAGAGGGCGCGACGGGGGCCGGGATCGGGGTCTGGCGCTCGAGCTCCTCGGTGGTCTTGAGGGCCGCCGCGTGCCGTTCGGCGGAGGCGTCGCGCAGGGCCTGCTGGACCGGATCGCCGCCGCCGTCGCAGGCGGCGAGGGCCAGGGCGAGGGTGGGCAGGGCGATCAGCGCCAGACGCATCGGACTATCCCTGGATCCAGTTGGGCATCCAGCCTTCGTGCATTTCGCGCAGGTGGTCGAGGGGAATGCGGAACAGCTCGCCGGACATGAAGTCGCGGCCCTTGGCGCGGCCGACGACCGAGGCGTGCAGGCCGGCGGCCTGGGCCTCGGCGATCAGGGTGGCGGGATCGGCGACGGCGACCAGATAGCGGGCCTGATCCTCGGCAAACAGCAGGATGTGGGCGTGCTCGGCCGAGGTGGCGTCCAGCTCTATGCCGCAATCGGAGGCAAGCGCCATGTCGGCGGCCGCGCCGATCAGGCCGCCATCGGACAGGTCGTGGACGCAGGTCAGGGCCCCGGCCTCGATCCGGTCGCGAACGAAGTCGCCGGTTTTGCGCTCCAGCGCCAGATCGACGGGCGGGGGGGCACCGTCCTCGCGGCCCAGCACTTCGCGCAGATAGAGGGAGGCGCCCAGCTCGCCGCGGGTCTCGCCAATCAGGACCAGGGTCTCGCCCTCGGTCATGCCGCCAAAGCCGACGGTGACGTCATAGTTGGGCAGCAGGCCGACGGCGCCGACGGTCGGGGTGGGCGGAATGGCGACGCCATTGGTCTCGTT
>CAYNDG010000325.1:0-1577 GCA_964395805.1 uncultured Brevundimonas sp. | reverse complement strand
CGCCCGCGCCCGCCCCAAGCCGCCCGGACGGCCGCCGGCGAGCCCCGCCAGTTGCGCGTGGGCCGGGTATAACAGGCTGATAATCAAACCACTTTTGGTAGAGGGATCGGCCTTTTTATGGCATCCTCGCCGGACCTGAACGGATCTTGAAGCACCATGCCCCTCGACAGCACCACCCTCGACCCCCAATTGGCCCAGGCCGGACGCGGCCCCGCCATCGGCTCCGTGCAGAAGCTGACCGGGGCGGCCACCGTGCGCCATGCCGACGGCAGCACCGAGCCGCTGGCCGTGGGCGCGCCGCTGTACCGGGATGACGAGGTCAGCACCGCGCCCGGCGGCGCGCTGGGCCTGGTATTCGCCGACCGCAGCACCTGTTCGCTGGGCAGCAATGGCAAGCTGGTGTTGGACGAGATGGTCTATGACGGCCAGACCGGCACCTCCAGCTTCGAGGTGGTGCAGGGCGCCTTCAGCTTCGTTTCGGGCCAGATCGCCAAGTCCGGCCCGGACAAGATGCAGATCAAGACCCCGGTGATGACCATCGGCATCCGCGGCACCACCCTGGCTGGCCTGGCGGATCCCACCGGGAACCGCAACGAGATCACCCTGCTGCCCGATGCCGACGGCAATGTGGGCCAGATCGTGGTGTCCACCGCTGGCGCCACCATCGTGTTGACCCGCATCGGCGACCATGCCTTCGTGGACGAGGGCTCGGGCCAGCTGGTGACCAGCATCCTGGACCTGCAGCAGGTGATCGAGCGATATGGCGAAGCCCTGGACGCCCGCCCGCCGGCCCCCGCCGAGGATATCCTGCCGCCGCCCGACGAAACCGGCGACGCCCCCCTGGACCAGCCCGAGGAGACCGGACAGCTGGACACCGGTCTGGAGCAGGAGGCCGCCGAGGAGGGGCTGAACCTGACCGACGAAGAGCTGGCCCTGTTGGGGCAGGATCTGGATCTGGTCGAGGTGGACCTCGGCTTCGAGGATGTGATCGATTTCTACGACTTCCTGGGCTTTGACGATTTCGGCCTGGAGTTCGAGGACTGGGGTTGGCTGTTCCTGGCCGTCTTTCTGGACGAGGATTTCTGGTATTTCGGGGAAGACGACGAGGAGTTCTACGGCGACGAGGACGACGGCTATTCGGCCGAGTACGGAGACATCTTCTTCGGTTCGACCGATGCCGATGACCTGGTGGGAACCGACTATGACGACGAGTTCATCTTCGCCGCCGGGGAATGGGACCCGGTGAACGACTCGGTGGACGGCGGTGCCGGCTGGGACAGCCTGGAGCTGGAACTGGCCAACGGCACCTTCGATGACAGCCAACTGGCCAATGTGTGGGGTATCGAGGAACTGGACGTCACCGGGTCGAACCCGGGCGTGGTGCTCAGCCTTGGCGCCGATGCCGACGCCAAAGGCATCCAGGTGGTGGATTGCCGCGACCATCTGTCGGGCGGCGTCGATGTCTATACCAACGAGATGAGCAACGACGTCACCCTCTATGGCAGCGACGGCAATGACCGGTTGGATGCGGGCTCGGGCGACGACGACCTTTATGGCGGCGACGGCAACGACTTCCT
>CAYNDG010000324.1:0-1579 GCA_964395805.1 uncultured Brevundimonas sp. | reverse complement strand
ACCGCCGCAGCGCGCCCAGATCGGCCAGCATGTCCGGCGAAAAGGCCACCAGCATTCGCTTCGCCGTCCGCACATCCTCAACCGTCTCGATCCCGTCGGCCTTCAGTCGGCGCCCCGTCTCGGCCAGCACATCCTCGATCATCGCGCCGATCATGCGCCGCACGGCCTCCAGCCGGATCATCCGCGCATCCAGATCGGGCCAGTCGTCGCGCGTGCCCTTCAGGATCGGCCCGATCAGCGGCACCTCCATCAGGTCCTCCAGGGTGAACAGGCCCGCCTGCACCCCGTCGTCCACATCGTGGTTGTTATAGGCGATGTCGTCGGCAATGGCCGCGACCTGGGCTTCCAGCGAGGCGAAACTGTCCAGCCTCAGGTCCCAGTCCTTCGAGAACTCCGCCACCGGCTTCCACGACGGTCGATCCAGCATGCGGTCGACCGGGCCGTTGTGCTTGATGATCGCATCCAGCGTCTCCCAGCTGAGGTTCAGGCCCAGAAACTCCGGATAGCGTTCCTCCAGCCGGGTCACGACGCGGAAGGTCTGCACATTGTGATCGAACCCGCCCCACGGCTCCATACAGGCCTGCAGCTCATCCTCGCCCGCATGGCCGAACGGCGGATGGCCCAGGTCATGCGCCAGCGCCACGGCCTCGGCCAGATCGGTGTCCAGCCGCAGGGCATGGGCCAGCGATCGGGCAATCTGGGCCACTTCCAGACTGTGGGTCAGGCGGGTGCGGTAGTGGTCGCCCTCATGCGCCACAAACACCTGGGTCTTTTCCTTCAGCCGGCGAAAGGCGGTCGAATGGATGATGCGGTCGCGGTCGCGGGCAAAGGCCGTGCGCGTCCGGCTGGCGGGCTCGGGCACTCGCCGTCCCAGCGTGGTTGCGGCATCCAGGGCATAGGGGGCGAGGCGACGATCGGTCAGCGGTCTTGATCCCGATAGGGTGACAGGCATTGCGGTGGCCCGTGGCGGCCTCATATAGGGCGGTATGACCGAACGATCCACAGACTTCCGGGTCGAGACCAGCGGCGACACCGGCGCCCGCGCTGCGGCCCACGGGCTGACGCTGTCTGCGTCCGCTGCGGCGCGCCTGCGGCACCTGTCCGAAGCGAAGGGCACCCCCCTGATGCTGCGCGTCGCGGTCGACGGCGGCGGCTGCTCGGGCTTTCAGTACCGGTTTGATCTGGTCGGATCGGCGGATAACGACGACATCCGCATCACCGCCGACGATCACACGGCCCTCGTTGATCCCGTCTCCCTGCCCTTCCTCAGCGGCTCGGTGATCGATTTCGTCGACGACCTCGCCGGCGCCCAGTTCGTCATCCGCAACCCCAACGCCGCCTCCAGCTGCGGCTGCGGCGTCAGCTTCTCGATCTGAGCCTCTGATCCTCCCCCGCTACGCAGGAGAGGATCTTGCATTTAGGATATTTCCTAATTAGGAAAGTCCCATGAACACCCTGTTCAAGGCCCTGTCGCATCCTGTGCGGCGCCGGATCATCGAGATGCTGAGGAGAGGTCCCATGGCATCCGGCGATATCGCGGCGGCCTTTGACATGACCTGGCCGACCGTCACCGGCCATC
>CAYNDG010000323.1:0-1582 GCA_964395805.1 uncultured Brevundimonas sp. | reverse complement strand
CGGTCAGGGCGGCATAGACGAGGGTGGCCTCGAACTCATAGGCCGAAAGGATGCGGGCCGCCTCGATCAGGGCGGCGACGCCCGAGGCATCGTCATTGGCGCCCGGCGCGTCCGAGGTGAAGTCCATCACATCGGTGACGCGCGAATCCAGATGACCCGAGATGATGATAACGCGGTTGGGGTCGCCGGTGCCGCGCTGGATGGCGACGACGCTGACGACCTCGGTCGGATTGGGGATACGGCGTCCGGTGACGACCTCGGACGGGGTGACCACCTCGATACAGCCACCGCAGGTCCGGCTGATGCCCTCGAACTCGCGGGCGACCCAGCGGCGGGCGGCACCGATGCCGCGCGTCTCGGACTCCGTCTCGGACAGGGTGTGGCGGGTGCCGAAGCCGACCATGGTCTCGATATCGGCGCGCATCCGCTCGGGCTGGACCAGCGGGCCGAGCGCGCGGAGTCGGGGCTGGTCGACGGCGGCCGAGGTCTGGGCGGCGACCGGGGCCGCAAGTCCCATGGCAAGGACGGCGCCGGCGGCAAGGCAGAGGGACGCGAGCACACGCATGGCAATCTCCTGAACAGGGGCGTTACCGTGACGGCATCGCCCCCCGGGGGTCAAGCGCTCAGGCGCTGGCCTGAAGCTGGCCACAGACAAAGGCGGTCTCGCCCGCTTCCAGCAGGGCTTCCAGCGCATCCTCGACGTGCTCGGGCCCGACGATCAGGATGAAACCGACGCCACAGTTGAAGGTGCGGCGCATCTCGTGATCCGAAATGCCGCCTGCCTCGGCCAGCCAGTCGAACACCGCCGGGCGCGGCCAGGCCTGCCAGTCGAACACAGCCTCAAGGCCGGGAGCGATACAGCGCGGCGGATTCTCGATCAGGCCGCCGCCGGTGATGTGGGCCGCGCCCTTGATCCAGCCCTTCTGCATCAGGGGCAGCACCGGCTTCACATAGATGCGGGTCGGCTCCATCAGGGCCTGGGCGAGGGTGCGTTCATGGGCAAAGGGCGCGTCGTCGGCCCAGTTGAGGCCGCGTGTCTCGATCACCTTGCGGATGAGGGAATAGCCATTGGAGTGCGGGCCACTGGAGGCGAGGCCAATGATGACATCGCCGGTATTCTGCAGCTCATGGCGCGGCAGGGCATGGCCGCGCTCCACCGCGCCCAGCGAAAAGCCGGCCAGATCATAGTCGCTGCCCTCATAGAGGCCGGGCATTTCCGCTGTCTCGCCGCCGACCAGGGCGCAGCCGGCCTGACGGCAACCCTCGGCGATGCCGGCCACCACGCGACGGGCGGCCTCCACGTCCAGCTTGCCGGTGGCGTAGTAATCGAGGAACAGCAGGGGTTCGGCCCCCTGGGCCAGCAGGTCATTGACGCACATGGCGACCAGATCGATGCCGACGCCGTCGTGACGGCCGGTGTCGATGGCGATCTTCAGCTTGGTGCCGACCCCGTCGGTGGTGGCGACGATCAGCGGGTCGGTAAAGCCGGCGGCCTTGAGGTCGAACAGGGCGCCGAATCCCCCCAGCGAGGGCTCGGACCCCTTGCGGGCGGTCGACTTCGCCAGCGGCTTGATGGCGTCGA
>CAYNDG010000322.1:0-1603 GCA_964395805.1 uncultured Brevundimonas sp. | reverse complement strand
CTGCTGTCGACCAGTCCGGAGCGGGACGACACCATCCTGATGCAGGACCCCTTCCACGGCTGATCCGGCTTCAATCGGGTCTTAACGCGTGACGGTTAGGAATGGAGGGCTAACTCCATGAGGTCCTCGCGTGTTGATTACCGACCGGCGCTTTCTGGCACGCCTGGAACCCACCGTGGGCCGGGTGCTGATCATCGATCCCAATGCTCATGCCGCGCGCCTGATCATGGATCTGATGAAAGGTCTGGGTGCGCGCGAAGTCGTGGTTGAAGCCACCGAGGCCCGCGGCCTCCAGATGGCGGGAGCCCTGGATCCGGGCCTGATCTTCATTGAGCGGGCCGGTCCGCAGCTGGACGGCGAGCGGTTCACCCGCGCTATCCGTCGCTCGCACCTGGGGTGCCGGACTGTGCCGATCATCATGGTGACGGCCGAAGCCACGGCGACCTCGATCAAGGGGGCCCGGGACTCTGGCGTGCACGAATTCCTGCGCAAGCCCTTCACCAGCGCCGACCTCACCAAGCGCGTGGAGAACGTCGCCCTGAAGCCCCGGGACTGGGTCGAAGGTATCAGCTACGTCGGCCCCGACCGTCGGCGTTTCAACTCGGGTGAATATTCGGGGCCGAGCAAGCGCAAGAGCGACAAGGCCCTGAGCGCCGCGGACGCAGCGGCGGCAGCGCGCGATCAGGCGATGAAGATTCTGGCCGCTGCGCTCAACCAGTTCGACAGCGACCCGCCCCAGGCCGTGCGCGCCATTCGCCAGCAGGCGGAGACCCTGAAAGCGATTGCCCTCAAGACCTCTGACACCCGGCTGGTGGTGGCGGTCGGCGCTCTGGAAGTCACACTGGCGCAAGGCGGCTCGACCAGGCCCGTACTGGCCGTTCCGATTGGCCAGCTACTGGCCCTCGCACACCCGACCGAGACGATCCGCAAGGCGGGCTGACCCGCCTCGTCCAATCGATCAGGCGTCGACGAGATTACGCTCGGTGGCAGCGGCCTTCATGGCTTTTTGCAGCTTTTCGAACGCCCGGACCTCGATCTGACGGACGCGCTCGCGAGAGACGCCATACTGGCCGGCCAGTTCCTCGAGCGTGACCGGATCGTCCTTGAGGCGGCGCTCGGTCAGAATGTGCTTTTCGCGATCCGTCAGTTCTTCCATGGCGTCCTGCAGCAGGCTGACGCGGATGTTGCGCTCCTCGCTCTCGGCCAATTGGGTTTCCTGACTGACGGCGGTATCGTCGGCCAGCCAGTCCTGCCACTCGCTTTCCCCGTCCGCACGAAGCGGCGCGTTGAGAGAGGCATCGCCGGAAAGGCGACGATTCATGTCGGTGACTTCCTGTTCGGACACGCCCAGCTTGGTGGCGATGGCCGACAGATGCTCGGGATGCAGGTCACCCTCCTCGAACGCCGAGATCTGGCTCTTGGCCTTGCGGAGGTTGAAGAACAGCTTCTTCTGCGCCGCTGTGGTGCCCATCTTCACGAGCGACCAGCTGCGCAGGATGTATTCCTGGATCGAGGCGCGGATCCACCACATGGCGTAGGTCGCCAGGCGGAAGCCCTTGTCCGGGTCGAATTTCTTGACGGCCTGCATCAGGCCGACATTGCC
>CAYNDG010000321.1:210-1608 GCA_964395805.1 uncultured Brevundimonas sp. | reverse complement strand
TGCAATCACGCGAAGGTCGAAGTCGGCATAGTCGGCACGAACTTCCAACCCATAGCGCTGCTCATATTCAGCAGTCTGGAGCCCCTGCGAACTCAGGCAGACATAAAGAAATGCCAGTACGCAGTCGCCCATAGCATTGGTCTCCGTGGCCAGAGGTAAGCCCTACTGCCCCTATCGGGGCGCCGCCAGCGCCCGTTTCAGCTTGGCCATCGCGATGCGCTCCAGCCCGTTGCGTTCGGTCACCGGTCCCACGGCCGACACTTCGACCCCCGACGCCACATGCACGGCTGAACATTTCAGGTATGCGCCGTTGCGCACAAACTCGACGATGACCTCGCCGGGACCTTCCCGCTTCGTCAAATGCGCTGCAGCCTCTGCAGCATCTCGACCGTATCCAGATCGCCGTCCCAGTAGCCGATAAGCGTCGCTTCGTTCAGGGCGATCCACTTCTGGACCAGCTTCAGGCTCGCGGCATCAAGAGGGCCTTCGATCAGGGCAGGCGTCGGACGAATCCCCACGACCGCCATATCGTCGATGTCGATCCGGTCTCCCGGGATCCGGCAGACCTTTACCCGGGCGTCATGGCGTGCACGGCCCCGATGGCTGACCCAGACAACCATCGGCAGCCCGGTATGCTTGGGACGCAGGTTTGACATGTCGAAGAAGTCTTCCTCCTCGACAGGCGTCTCAGGGATGGGCTGCTGGATGTTCATACCGCCAGCATACCGCAATTTCGGACGTATCAAAAACCGCCTCAGGCCACCGCTGGCAGGCGCGCCACGTTGCAGTGGGTCCACAGCTTGTCCATCGCCGTCACCAGCGCGTCCATCATGCCGTCGTCGTGGTTCGGCGAGGGCGTAAAGCGCAGACGCTCCGTGCCCTTGGGCACGGTCGGATAGTTGATCGGCTGGACATAGATGCCGTGCTCTTCCAGCAGCATGTCCGAGATCATCTTGCAGTGCACAGGATTGCCGACATGCACCGGCACGATGTGGCTGACCGACGGCATGACCGGGATGCCCGCTGCGGCAAAGCGGTCCTTCAGGGCCTGGGCCCGTTCCTGATGCGCCGCGCGCAGCTCGGGATGGGCCTTCAGGTGGCGCACCGAGGCCAGCGCCCCGGCGCAGGAGCCAGGGCGCGCCCCGGCGGTCAGGGCCGGCGGCAGGCTGGTGGTGAAGATGAAGCCGGAGGCCCAGCTGCGGATCGCATCCACGATCACCGCGTCCGCCGCGATATAGCCGCCCATCACGCCGATCGCCTTGCCGAGGGTGCATTCGATGATGTCGATCTGGTCCAGCACACCGTCGCGTTCGGCGATGCCCGCGCCCGTGTCGCCGTACAGGCCCACGGCGTGGACTTCATCCAGATAGGTCAGGGCGCCATACTTCCGGGCCAGTG
>CAYNDG010000321.1:0-157 GCA_964395805.1 uncultured Brevundimonas sp. | reverse complement strand
ATGGAATAGACGCTCTCGAAGGCGATCAGCTTGGGCGCATCGGCCGGGGCCGCGGCTAACAGGGCCTCGAGATGTTCAAGGTCGTTGTGCTGGTAGATGTGTCGCTCACAGCCACCGTTGCGGATGCCCGCGATCATCGAGGCGTGGTTCAGCGAGT
>CAYNDG010000320.1:311-1661 GCA_964395805.1 uncultured Brevundimonas sp. | reverse complement strand
GCTTGCGCCGCAGCGTGCGCTGTTCGACCGTGTTGGCCGGGTCGGAGATCACCTCAACCGCCAGTTCCGGCGGGATCGCGTCGAACCCTTGACGGGTGAGCGCCCCCTGGCGCGCGGCGGACACATACGATACATCCGGGACGAGCAGGTGGCCGTCGATGATCTGCCCGGCATCCGGCCCCAGCACATGTCCGGCGATCCCCCGCTCGCGCAGAAACAAATGCAGGAAAAAAACGATCCACATCGCGACTTCAGAAGCCAGTTTGTTGGACGGCACGTCGATGATCTCCCCGGCGATGAGTTCGAGGCGGCGGTCGGCGTTTTCCGGCAGGCTGGCGTAGGCCTGAAAGTCGTCCAGCGTCAGGGCCGGCGTGCTGCGGATCGAGAGGGCCATCGACGATACCTCGCAGTCTCACCCCATCGGCATATAGTGTTCGGCGGCGTAGCGCCCGGTCAGGTGATGCCAGAGCTGGCGTTCGATATCCGTCAGCAGCGCTGAAGCGCCGAAGCGGAAGCGATCTGGGAACAGCCACGCATCGCCCAGTTCTTCTTTCATCAGGAACTGCCAGTTCATCGCCTGTTTGGCCGTGCGGATGCCGCCCGCCGGTTTGAAGCCGACGACGTAGCCGGTGCGTTCGTAATAGTCGCGAGTCATGCGCGTCCTCACCCGGCTGACTTCCAGCGTCGCATTGACCGCTTCCTTGCCGGTGCTCGTCTTGATGAAGTCGGCCCCGGCCATCATGCAGACCAGGCTGGCTTTGGCGACATTGCGCAGCGTGCCCAGTTCCCCGGTCGGGGGCGTGGTCACTTGCGGATTGTAGGCCGGAATGAAGGCGAGGACCCGGTTGGTCATCGAAGGCTGGACCATCGGACCGAATCCCGTGCCCTCGATGTGGAGCCCGTCGGGTTTGAGCACCGAGAGGAGCGTGCCCGCGGCGACGGTGGCGCCGTTGATCTTCGTGAACGCCCCGAGCTGAATCTGGGCCGTGCCGAAGATCACCGGGAGGGGATTCGAACGGGGCGTATTGAAGGTGCCATCGCTCTTGAGGTCGCCCACGAGGAGCGCGCCGGCGATGCCGGCGGCGGTCAGTTCAGACGAGCCGAAGAAGATGCTCCCGTCGGACCAGTCGTAGGAGGTGTTTTCGACGATCTTCTTCGGCGGCGGCGGGGTCGTCGTGCCGGGCTCAGGCACCGGCATGAAGAAGAGCGCCTGGGTGGCCTGCCACATGTTCCAGCCGAAGCCCACGCCGTTCACCGCGTGCTGCGGAAGGGCCATGTTGATCTGCACCGGGCCGTTGACCGGCGCCACCCCGTCGACGTTCATGATCTGCATGCCGCCGGGGAGGGTGC
>CAYNDG010000320.1:0-220 GCA_964395805.1 uncultured Brevundimonas sp. | reverse complement strand
GCGTGGTGATCGACATCGGCAGATAGGCCGCGTCCACGTCCACGAGGGTTTTCTGAACGACCGGGCTGTAGCCCGCCGTCTTCGGATCCTTGGCGAAGATCGTGTTCCCGTCGACAAGCGCGTTTCCGTTCATGAATACATAGGTCATCGTGGCGTTGTCGGCGAGGGTGTTCCCCGCGTACGGGATCGGGGTCGGGCCGTTCGCCGGGTCGTTGTCGCT
>CAYNDG010000319.1:0-1677 GCA_964395805.1 uncultured Brevundimonas sp. | reverse complement strand
CGGGTCCTGGCCAGATGGGCGATCAGGGTGCCGAAGTCGAAGGTCATGTCGTCGCCGGCGTCGGCCTGACCGAACGGCTGGCCGTTCAGGGTGACCGTCAGGGCGCCGTGCAGCTTGCCGTCCTTCCAGCGGTCGCCCAGCGAGTCGGGCGTCACGAACACGGGCGTAAAGGCACTGGCCGGCTTGGACTGGACGAAGCCGAAGCCCTTGGCCAGTTCGGCCGGGATCAGGTTGCGCAGGGACACGTCATTGACCAGCCCGACCAGCCGGATGTGGTCCAGCGCCTCGTCGCGCGACACGCCCTGCGGCACGTCGCCGGTGACGATCACGACTTCAGCCTCGAGGTCACAGCCCCACGCGGGATCGGCCAGCGGAATGGGATCGCGCGGGCCGAGGAAGCCGTCGGACCCGCCCTGATACATCAGCGGATCAGTCCAGAAGCTCTCGGGCATTTCGGCGCCCCGGGCCTGCCGGACCAACGCAACGTGGTTCACATAGGCGGATCCGTCGGCCCACTGATAGGCGCGCGGCAGGGGGGCGGCGGCCTCGCGCTCGTGGAAGCGGCCGCGCGGCACGGCCGCGTGCTCCAGACTTTCGGCAAGCGCACGCAGGCGCGGTTCGCACCGCTCCCAGTCATCGAGCGCCGCCTGGAGGGTGGGGGCGATCAGGAAGGCGTCGGTGAACCAGTTCAGGTCTTCCGACACCACGACGAGGCGGCCGTCACGGCCGTGTTTCAGAGATGCGAGTTTCATAGCTACCGATTAGGCGGTTTCCGCCACGAGGAAAACCTCAGTCCGACGACAGCTCATGATGCGCGGCGCGCAGCTCTCCGATCCGCTCGCCCTTGTGGCGCCACCAGTCGTTCAGATCGGCAATGGCGGCCCGGATGGCATGGTCACGTTCGCGCGGGGACAAGGATCCCCCGTGGTCATGGCCGCCATGACCGTGACCCCCGCCTCCGGCCCCGCCGCCTCGCCCCCTTTCGCGGACACCGTTGATAACCGTGATCTGCGTGACCGAGGTCGAGGGCAAGGTTTCGGTGGCATGGCCGTCGTCGGCCGGCTCATCGTGGTCATGGTCGCCATGATCGTCATGGGCTTCGGCATGAGCATGGGGCGTGTGCCGCTGACCGGCGAGGGCGGCCTTCAGGCTGGCGAGACCCGGGTTCAGGCCGTTGGCGATGGACAGGGTGGCGCCCAGCCGCTTGCGGATGACGCGCTCGACGTCCTCGGCCTTGCCGGCGAGGGCGCCACCATCTGCCTTCATGGCAGCCTTGAGCGCGTCGTCGATCGCCTTCCAGATGGCGTCCGCGGCATCGGGATCGCGGCGCGTCTGGCCGCTGCGGAGCATCCAGCCGAGGAGGAACAGCAGGGCACCCAGCGCGACCAGCAGGGCAAGGAACAGCGGGTCCAGCCCGAGAAATACGGGCGGATCAGCGGGCTCGAAGGCCCCTCCCCCCTGAAAGTCGGTCGCATGGACAGCCACGGTCATCTCCTCAGCCCGGCCATGATGGCAGGGTCAGCCCGGTTGGCAACGGGAAAGGTTAACGGCCACCCGTCAGCGTGACGGTTCGATCACGGCGCGCGCCTCGGCCCCCTGCCTGGTGCCGGGCAGGCGCACCTCGACCTCGATGGCGATGGCGCCCTCGGGCTGGTGGGCCCAGATGTAGCGGCGCTC
>CAYNDG010000318.1:1537-1721 GCA_964395805.1 uncultured Brevundimonas sp. | reverse complement strand
AGCGGGCGGGGAAGCGGTCCAGCGGCTCGGAGTGGGTCAGGTTCAGCCCGCCCCGTCCGGCCATCAGGAATTTGCGCGCCGGCGAGGGCATGCGCTCATACACCTCAACCGCCAGCCCCGCCGCCGACAGCCGCTCGGCCGCCATCAGCCCGGCCGGGCCGCCGCCGATGACGACGACGGGACC
>CAYNDG010000318.1:0-1428 GCA_964395805.1 uncultured Brevundimonas sp. | reverse complement strand
CTTTGCGGGGAGGTGGCGCGGCGGCGCAGCCGACGTGACGGAGGGGGCGGCGCCGCGGGCGGCCGTGGGCGTGAGGGCGGTCAACAGGGCCCCAGGACACGGCAGCGCCGCCCCCTCCACCGCTTCGCGGTCCCCCTCCCCACCAAAGGTGGGGAGGTGATGGGAAAAAGCACCGTCTCAATAGTCTGAACCGTCTGAATGGTCTGAATTCACGCCTCCGCTGGCCGGGCCTGTGGCAGCCGGACAGTATGGACGATGCCGCGACCAGGGCGGGCAGATCGGTGCGAGAAACGACAGCAGCCTTGAACGGGAGGGGGATTCCGGCGGCGGCTATCGTAGTTTCCGCCCCCCCATAAAAGGGGGAGGAGGCGGACCGGGCCTCAGTCTTCGGGGTCAGCCCCGGCGTCGAACTCGGCCCCAACCTCGTCCATGGCCACGCCGAGGGCGTAGTCGGCCATCAGGCCGTAGGTCGCCTGGTGTTCGGGGTCGTCGGTGGCCCAGGCCCCGTTGGTCATCAGACCCTGACCCACGGCCATCGCCTCGGCGATACCCATGCCGCCGGCAAGGTCAGCCTCGGCCAGCGCCCCGGCCACCACGGCCTCGACATCCACTTCGGCCAGTGCCTCGGCAACGATGGACGGGATGGAGAAGGAGACGGCCTGGGTAAAGGCGAAGACGTCCGGCTGGTACTCGGCCCACAGGACCATGACCGCCGCCTCCTTCTGCTCCCCGGTCAGGGTCTCGTCGGCGGCGATCGCCTCTGCCCGTTCGGCAAACTCATCCATCCGGCCTTCAAAGGCTTCGGCCGCCGCGTCGAGGGCGGCCTCGGCCGATCCCGGCTCGGGCGACTGAGCGAGGGCGGTCGACACCGGCAGAAGCGCCAGGGCGGCGGCAAGGGTCAGGGCGCGGATCATGGATGGATCTCCTCCGGGCGAGGTAACAGCCTATTCGCCGTTACCACCCATGTTGGCAGCCAGTTCGCCCGACATCAGGCCCTGGTACAGCATGTCCGAGAACATGCCCTCGATCATGGCGACGGCGACCTCGGCCTCTTCGGCGGTGCCGCCCTCTTCCAGTGTCTGCTGACGGACGAAGGTGCCCAGCAGGGCGACAAAGCCGTCGATCTCGGGCTTCTTGCGGTCGATGGCCGCCTGCATACGCGACTGACGATCCGCCTCGGTCAGGCTGGTATCGGCGCGAATGGCCTCGATCTCGGCGACCAGGGCCTCGAGCGTGACCTCAAAGGCCGCGGCGCGTGCCTCCAGTTCCTCCTCGGTGATCGGGTCCTGGGCCACGGCGTCGGCCATGGCGGCGGCAACCGGCGCGGCCACGGCCGGCAGGGCGAAGGCGGACAGGCCGAGGGCGGAGACGGCAACGGCGGACAGGATCAGACGACGCATGGGGAAGAGCCTTTGGGCTGGGAGATAA
>CAYNDG010000317.1:0-1726 GCA_964395805.1 uncultured Brevundimonas sp. | reverse complement strand
CCGACCTGCTCACGCCGTCAACCCCGGAGGGCGAGGCGTTCCGCATATCCATGCTGGAGGAGTGGCTGCGGATCAACAAGCACTGCCCGGCCGGCTACGAGATCCTGTCGCGCGAGGAGGTGATGGTGACGCGCGGGGCCTTCGGCGGCGGCCTCAAGAACATCTACTACGAGGGGCGCTGCCGCTGAGCCCTGGAACGCGCCTCATGCTTTTCCGACGCCATATTGCGGCGTCAAAGCTTATTTTTCATGTGCGGGGAGACGAAGCATCTGCTATACATACCAATATGTGACTTGTCTGGGTGCCCCATGCCGGTAGCGAACGTCAACGTCGGGCCAGAGCGGTATGCCCGCCTTGCGCAGATTGCCGCTCACCATGGCTATGACTCAGTCATCGCCTACCTGGACGCCTTCATTCGTTCAGAAATGAAGGCGTTGGGCCTTGACCGCGTTCCGCCGCCCGGCTGGGACATTATAGCGGCACGCGGGCCGGAGCCGGTTCATATTGCGATCGGCGGCCCGGGGCTGCCCGTCGTGTGCGCTACGCCGCGAGAAGCCACCGCCATTGTGTCAGCCATGCGTGACGTTCTGGCTGATCGGCGGAAGCGCGGGACGGTGCGCACCACGGTCGGCGGGGAACAATTCGTCGAAGTGGACAGAAAGGGCACGGGGTATCGGCTGCACGTCAAGACCCTTGTGGACGAGCCAAACCCAAAGGTTTACGTGCGCGCCATGCCGGCGGCCGTTCTGGACGAAATCGCCAACTGCATCGAAAATGTCATCAACGAGGGTCAAGCCTAAGCCAAGTCCAAAATGAGCGACGGTGCGCCACACCTTCGCGACATAGCGGCCCTGAACGACCACGCCTATGCCGGGAACATGACCGGGGGTAGAGCCAGCCGCAGGCGACGGGAGCGCGCCCCGCCCGAATGCAAAGGGGGCTGCGAAAGACGCGGGCAACGTGACGAGCCACGACCCGCGGTCCATCGTCGGTCGGCGCGAGTGTGCCGGCGGTGGGCGTGGGGAGCAATCCCCGACCGCTGTGGGGCGAAGGCCCCAGGATGCGGCGCCGCAAGCCGGGGCAAAGGCAGCCCCCCGGCTGGGCTTGGCAAGCCTCAGGCGCTCCCTCCCGCCCGTATACGGTGCATCCCCCGCCAACGTCAGGGCCGACCCTCGGTCGGCTTTCATCGGTTTCTCCGGTCACTGGCGTTGGCGGGGGGGATAGGCCCGTTCCGGTGTTTCAACAGCTTCATTGACTACCCCCTCCAAATGACTTTCCAACTGAGAACGGCGCGAAGCGCCGCCGAACAAGGTTTGCGAAGCAAACCGCAGTGAGGATCACAAACCATTTGACAGAGCAGAAGCCCACCGCTTCCTCGCAACCGCGAGAAGCTTTGAGCTTGGAATTGCAAGCCCAGCACAAACGCAAGGAATAAGTCAGTAATGATTGATCTATTTGATTTCGCAAGCCGCCATATTATTCGTTGACTCGGATTCTTGAGATCGGATATCGACGAGTTCTCATTCAACGCATGAGGCAATGCCATGCATATTATTTCGCTGGAAGAGTTCGCCGACCTGTTCGAAGCCCTCACCGACATCGGGCGCGATCACCGGCACGGTTTCGACGTGGTGACCGGCCGTCATCCGACCTTCGGGCGGATCATCCTCGCTCAGGCGGGCGATGGCGCGATCGTCGCGCGGGCGGATGGTTCCGACCTGAACGA
>CAYNDG010000316.1:0-1757 GCA_964395805.1 uncultured Brevundimonas sp. | reverse complement strand
AGCCCCAGCGACGCCAGGCTGGACGCCAGCATCACCACCTTCTTGCGATGGTGATCCACCAGACTGCCGAACCAGAAGGCCAGCCCCGCCGTCAGCACCAGATACAGACCCGCGATCATCCCGGTGGCGAACACCGAGCGCGTCTCCAGAAACACCCAGAAGGTCAGGGCGAACCACACCGTGAAGTTGACGATGTTGGCCACCAGATTATTGACCAGCACATGGTGAAAGGCGCTCATGGTGGGCTCGATCCGGGCATTCAGCCGTCCCTCGGTCAGGGCGTTTCAGAAGCGTAGCGGGCGTTCCGGACCGTCCACAGCACTGCCGTTTGCCTCTTGTAGAGGTCCCAGGCCTCGCTCATCCGTGCGCATTTCTGAAAGCCCGACGCCGGCAGCACGCGGCCCAGATGCTCGTCCAGAGCCTCGGCGGTGTCCGGGTTCAGCCAGTGTGGCGGATTCGCGGCATCAAGACCCGCCACATAGGCGACCATCTGCAGCGCATGCTGCTGCTCAGGCCCCTCGACACAGTCCTGCATCAGGGCGTGAAGCGGGGTTTCGGGCGCATCGGCCGGAAACATCAGCACGATCACCGGATAGACGGCCTGCAGCGTCCAATCGTCTGGCCCCTGGTTGAGTCCATTGACGAAGCCAGCGGTCGCATAACCGTCCGGCAGCCCCGGCACCGAGACCTGCACCCGGGTCGCATCCCGATACACGCCCCCCATCGGCGTGACGAGCATCGTGCGCCGCACGGTGCGTGCCTCGAGACTGAACCGCCCGTCCGCGCCGGTCCGAACCGGCACCGCCCCCTCAAGGCCGACATAGCGCACCTCCGCCCCCGCAATGGGCTGACCGGTCGCCGTGTCGATCACAAGGCCTTCCGCATTCGGCGCCAGGCCATACTGCCCCGTGGCCACACAGGCCGCGAGGCCCAGGCCCAAAACGAGCGCTCCGACCGCCTTCACCATGCGATGCGTCATGACACGCCCCTCCGACCGCTACAGGTTGCAGGCTATCGGTGCTGCAGATGTTTGCAAGAATGCGCACCGGCCGACAGTCAGGTGCGCCCGCCCCCTCGCTCCCGATGCGGACACCCCGGCCAGCAGCAGGGGCGGCGTTTGCCGGCCGCCAGATTTTCCAGTGCCTGACTGACGTGTTTCGCCCGCGTCCCGGCCTTCTTCACCGAAATGGTCCAGCAGATCCACTCGTTGCGCGCCAGCGGCGTAATGTCTTCCCAGGTCTTTGCCGCCGCGGCGTCGGAGCGGAGCGCAGCCGCCAGATCCTCCGGCAGGTCATGAACAACTCCACCGCTCAGCGAAGGGCTGCCCATCGCCAACCCTACCCGCCCACCGCGGCTTCGAGCGCTTCCAGAAGGGTCGTAGGGGTCACGGGCTTGGACACGTGCCGGTCGGCGCCGGCATTCTTCGCCTGTTCCAGATGCTGGGGCATGGCATTGGCGCTCAGCATCAGGATGGGCAGGCGGCGGGCGGGTTGTCCGGCCCCGATGGCGCGGGCGGCCTCGGCGGCGCGGATAGCGCGGGTGGCGGCCAGACCGTCCATGACCGGCATCTGCATGTCCATCAACACCACATCGAACGCGCCACCGGCCACGGCCTCGACCGCCTCGGCCCCGTTCTCGACAACGGTCAGCTCATAGTTCTGGCCGGCCAGCATGGCCTCGACCACCCGCTGGTTGACCGGGTGATCCTCGGCCAGCAGGACCCTGTATATTCTAGCACAATCAGTACCTTGGAGGAT
>CAYNDG010000315.1:1553-1761 GCA_964395805.1 uncultured Brevundimonas sp. | reverse complement strand
CTGACCGGGCCGACCGAGGGCAATCTGTGTATCACCGACAGCTGACCGGGCCAGATGCGCACCCTGTATGGGGACCACAAGCGGTTCTTCGACACCTATTTCTCGACCTATCCGGGGCGCTATTTCACCGGGGACGGATGCCGGCGCGATGAAGACGGCTATTACTGGATTACCGGCCGGGTCGATGACGTCATCAATGTCTCGGGCC
>CAYNDG010000315.1:0-1536 GCA_964395805.1 uncultured Brevundimonas sp. | reverse complement strand
TGGTGCTGCACCCCTCGGTCGCCGAGGCCGCCGTCGTCGGCTATCCCCACGACATCAAGGGCCAGGGCATCTGGGCCTATGTGACGCTGACGGCGGGCGTCGAGCCGGACGACGCCTTGCGCGCGGAGCTGATCAAGCATGTGCGGTCGGAGATCGGGCCGATCGCCGCACCCGATATCATCCAGTGGGCACCCGGCCTGCCCAAGACGCGCTCGGGCAAGATCATGCGGCGTATCCTTCGCAAGATTGCCGAGAATGAGCTGGGGTCGCTGGGCGACACCTCGACCCTGGCCGATCCCGGAGTGGTCGACGATCTGGTCAAGGGGCGGCCCGTTTGAGCGAGGGTCAACTTTACCCCGTCATCCTGTGCGGCGGCGCGGGGACGCGGCTTTGGCCGGCGTCGCGGCCGGACCGGCCCAAGCCCTTCCTCGACCTGACCGGGCCGCTGTCGCTGTTCCAGCTGGCGGTGCGGCGGGTGGTGCCACTGGTCGCGGACGGCGGACGGCTGCTGGTCGTCGGGGCCGAGGCCCATGCAAGGCTGATCGCCGAACAGCTGGCAGCGCTGGGGGCCGAGGCCACCGTCCTGCTGGAACCTGAGGGCCGGGACTCGGCCGCAGCGGTCGCGGCGGCTGCGGCATGGGTCGAGGCGCGCGATCCGGACGGGCGCGTCATGATCCTGGCCTCGGACCACCACATCCCGGATGAGGCAGGATACCGCCACGCCCTGATGACGGCGGCGGATGCAGCCAGGGACGGCGGGCGGATCGTGACCCTCGGCGTGGCCCCCACACAGCCATCATCCGCCTACGGATATATCCGGCCCGAGCACGCGGGGCTGGCCCCGGTTCAGGCCTTCATCGAGAAGCCCGATCCCCACCGGGCGGCCCAGCTGATCTTCGAGGGGTGCCTGTGGAACAGCGGCGCCTTTATCGCTACCGCCCGGACCCTGCGTGAAGAGCTGGAGCGCCATGCGCCGCACATCTGGCGGGCGGTCTCAGGGGCGGTGCCGGCTGACGGGGGGCTGCTGGGCGACGGCTTCCGCGCCGCGCCGCGCCTGTCGTTCGACTATGCGGTGATGGAGAAGACGGACCGGTCCTCGGTCCTGCCGCTGTCCCTGGCCTGGTCGGATCTGGGCGCCTGGGACGCTGTGGCCACGGTCAGCGAGGGTGAGGGCACCGCCCACCTCAGCCTCGACAGCGCCGGATGCCTGATCCGCGCCCCCGACGGGGTGACGGTGGCGACGCTGGGTGTCTCGGGCCTTGCCGTGATCGTCGAGCGCGATGCCGTTCTGGTGTGTGACCTGTCGCGGGCCCAGGACGTCAAAAGGCTGCTGACCCGTGAGTGAGTCCGTCTACGGACGTTCGATGCTGTGGCTCGCCCGGCTGGCGGCTGGCCTGGCGACCCTTGCCACCCTGTGGCTGGCGTTCGAACCCCCGGGCGACGGCCCCGGGCTGATCCCGTGGGACAAGGCCGGGCATTTTCTCAGCTTCTATGTGCTGACCATCCTGTATCTGCTGGCCGCCCCACGCGCGCCGC
>CAYNDG010000314.1:0-1762 GCA_964395805.1 uncultured Brevundimonas sp. | reverse complement strand
GGATCGACGCGGATGCCGGCCAGCTCCATCTGCGCCAGCACGGCGGGCATGCCGCGCTCCAGCGTTTCATAGACGGTGACCAGCCGCTCTTCGGCCAGCCGGGGCTTCAGCAGCTGCCACAGACGCAGGGTGACGTCCGCATCCTCGGCCGCATAGGCGGTGGCGGGCTCGAGCGCGACATGGCGGAAGCTCTTCTGCGCCTTGCCCGTCCCGCAGACCTCCTTGAAGGGGATGGGGTCGTGGCCAAGGTGCATCCGCGACAGCTCGTCCATCCCGTGACCGTGAAGCCCGCCCTCCAGCACATAGGAGAGCAGCATGGTGTCATCGATGGGCGCGACCGTGATGCCGTGCCGGGCCATGACCGCCAGATCGTATTTGATGTTCTGCCCGACCTTGAGCACCGCCGGGTTCTCCAGCAGGGGCTTCAGCAGGGCCAGGGCCTGCTCCATCGGGATCTGGTCGATGGCCGCGGGCGGGGTCTCGCCGTCAAAGTCCAGCCCGCCTGACTGCGCCCGGGGCTCGGCCTCATGGGTCAGTGGGACGTAGCAGGCCTCGCCCGGGGCCACGGCCAGCGACAGGCCACACAGGCCGGCATGACTGGACGATAGGGCATCCGTCTCGGTGTCGAAGGCCACGACGCCAGCCTCGGTCGCGCGGGCGATCCAGGCTTTCAGCTCCTCGACGGTCCTGACACAGGCATAGGCGGTGGTGTCGACCGTGTGGTCCGTCGCTGCGCCGGCGGGCCGGGGCGCATGGCGCGGCGCGGCGACCGGGGAGTTGAGGGCCTTCGGGCGCCCATTGGGCGCCGGCTCGTGCGGCGTGGCCTTGCCGTCGCCGACCCGGCGCGCCAGCGAGCGGAACTCCATCTTCTCCAGAAAGGTCGACAGGGTCTCCGGATCGGGATCACGCACGGCAAAGTCAGCGATCGGCTCGGGCGCGGGCGCGTCACAGCTCAGGGTCACCAGCTGGCGGCTCAACCGGATCTGGTCGGCATGGGTCAGCAGCGTCTCGCGCCGTTTGGGCTGTTTGATCTCGCCCGCGCGGGCCAGCAGGGTGTCGAGGTCGCCGAACTCGGCCAGCAGCTGGGCCGCGGTCTTGGGCCCGATGCCGGGGGCGCCGGGGACATTGTCCGAACTGTCCCCGATCAGGGCCTGAATCTCGATCACCTTGTCCGGCGTGACGCCAAACTTTTCCATGACGGCGTCCTCGGCCAGCACGCGGTCCTTCATCGGGTCCCACATGACGACGCCGCCCCCGATCAGCTGCATCAAATCCTTGTCGGACGAGACGATGATCGCCTCGCCCCCGGCATCGCGGGCCTTGCAGGCATAGGTGGCGATCAGGTCGTCGGCCTCATAGCCGGGAAGCTCGACGCAGGGCACGCCAAACGCGGCGGTCGCCTCCCGCACCAGGGCGAACTGGGGCACCAGATCCTCGGGTGCCGGGGGCCTATGGGCCTTGTAGTCCGGATAGAGATCGTTCCGGAATGTTCTTTCGGAATGATCGAAAATCGCCGCCAGATGGGTCGGGCCGCCTTCGCCCTTCATGTCGCGCAACAGCTTCCAGAGCATGTTGCAGTAGCCCTGTACCGCGCCGACCGGCAGGCCGTCCGACTTGCGGGTCAGCGGCGGCAGGGCGTGGTAGGCCCGAAAGATGTAAGCCGAGGCATCGATCAGCCACAGGCGCATTTCGCCGCTCGGGTCGGGGGTCTCAGACTGGCTCATGGCGCGACCATAGAGGGGTCCGGCGCGTCCGTCAGCCG
>CAYNDG010000313.1:0-1765 GCA_964395805.1 uncultured Brevundimonas sp. | reverse complement strand
GCGAACTGATCGTCACCGACCGGCGCCCCGAGCTGGCGGCGATCACCGCCCCGACGCAGGTGATCTATGTTGCCTTCAACAATCCTGGAATGACGCCCGAAATTACCGACGGGATCTATGCCGCCTCCTTCGCCAATCTTCAGGGTGTAGTCCTGAGACGCATCGATGACAGTGCTCATTTCATCATGCTGGACCAACCCGACGCCCTGGCCGACGCGGTTAACGGCTTTTTGGACTGACCCGCGTCATTGTCATGGTTTGGACGGAAATCCCCCGGAAGGTGGTCCCCAAGGTTTCCGGGGTGATTTCCGTTATGGCCATTCGGCGCTAGAAGCGCTGTGGGGCACAGAGCGGCCGAGAGGGTGACGATGGCGGGCAACGCCTTTCTGGATCGACTGAAACGCGGCCCCGGCGGCCCGGGCCAGCGCACTCCGTTACAGCGTGTCCTGTACTGGAGCGTCGTGGCCGCTGTCTGGGGCCTGATCTTCCTCGTGGTGTTCTTCGCCGTGTTCGCCCGGGACCTTCCGGACACCTCGGCCCTATACGACATCGATCGCCAGCCTTCGGTGACCTATCTGGACCGTAACGGCGCGCTGATTGCGGTGCGCGGCAGCCAGCAGGCGCCGCCCGCCGATCTCGAGGCCCTGCCTGACTATGTGCCGGCGGCCTTCATCGCCATTGAGGACCAGCGCTTCCGCTGGCACCCCGGCTTTGACCCGGTCGGCATGGTCCGCGCCATGGTTGCCAATATGCGGGCTGGTCGCGTCGTCCAGGGCGGATCGACCATCACCCAGCAGCTGGCCAAGAACCTGTTCCTGACGCCGGACCAGACCCTGCGCCGCAAGGGCCAGGAGCTGATGCTGGCGGTCTGGCTGGAGATGAAATTCTCCAAGGACGAGATCCTCGCCCTCTATCTGAACCGCGTCTACTTCGGGGCCGGGGCCTATGGCATCGAGGCGGCGTCGCAGCGCTATTTCGACAAGTCGGCCAAGGATTTGACGGTCGGTGAGGCCGCCCTGCTGGCCGGTCTGCTGAAGGCCCCGTCACGCTATTCGCCGGTCTCCGAGAGCGAACGGGCGGCCGCGCGGGCCACAGTCGTCCTCAATGAGATGGAAGAGAGCGGCGTCATCACCCCTGAGCAGCGTGCCGCCGCCGTGCTGGAGCCCGTGCGGGTGTCACGGACCCTCGCCACCCAGCACGCCCAGTATTTCGTCGACTGGCTGGACAAGGAAATCCGCGGCCTGGTCGGAGAGCCGACCGAGGACCTGATCGTCGAGACGACCCTCGACCTGACCCTGCAGACCGCCGCCGAGCGGGCCGTCAGCGGCGTGCTGCGCGAGAACGCCTCGCGCGGCGTCGAGCAGGCCGCCCTCGTGGCACTGGACGGCGACGGGCGGGTGCGGGCCATGATCGGCGGCGCCTCTTATGCCGACAGCCAGTTCAACCGGGCGGTGGATGCAAGACGTCAGGCGGGATCGGCCTTCAAGCCCTTCGTCTATCTGACTGCCGTCGAGGCGGGTTACACGCCCCAGACCCCGGTGATCGACGAGCCGATCCGCATCGGCTCGTGGGAGCCGCGCAACTATTCGGGCCGGTTCATCGGGCGAACGACCCTGTCGAATGCCGTGGCCCAGTCGACCAACACGGTGGCCGTTTCGCTGGCCGACAGTCTGGGCCGTGACAATGTGGCCCGCACGGCGCGGCGACTGGGGATCACCAGCCGGATCGGCCTGGAGCCCGCCGTGGCGCTGGGGGCCGTCGAGGT
>CAYNDG010000312.1:0-1775 GCA_964395805.1 uncultured Brevundimonas sp. | reverse complement strand
GGCTTTTTGCCCGGCGGCATGGCGGGCGCTTTCTGATCCGGGTCGAGGACACCGACCGCGAGCGCTCGACCGAGGCCGCCGTGAAGGCGATTTTCGACGGGCTGGACTGGCTGGGCCTGACCGCCGACGCTCCGCCCGTCTTCCAGCACGCCCGCGCCGACCGCCACCGCGAGGTTGTCGAGGCTCTGGTAGAGAAAGGCCATGCCTATCGCGACTGGACCTCTACCGAAGAGACCGGTCGTCTGCGCGATGAAGCCCGCGCCGAAAAGCGCACCTTCGTCTCGCCCTGGCGTGATCGCGACCCGGCCGAGGGCGACCTGAACCAGCCGCACGTCGTGCGTTTCCGGCGTCCGCTGGATACCCGGGTGACCCTGGACGACGCCGTTCAGGGCCCGGTCAACTGGCGCGCCGAAGACCTCGACGATCTGGTGCTGCTGCGCTCGGACGGAAATCCCACGTATAATCTGGCCGTTGTGGCCGACGACTACGACATGGGCGTGACCCATGTCATTCGCGGTGACGACCATCTGAACAATGGCGCGCGGCAGGCCCTGATCTATGACGCCCTTGGCTGGGCCCGCCCGGTGTTCGCCCACATCCCCCTGATCCACGGCCCCGACGGGGCCAAACTATCCAAGCGGCACGGCGCCCAGGCGGTGCACGAATATGCCGATATGGGCTACCTGCCCGAGGCCATGCGGAACTATCTGGCCCGCCTCGGCTGGGCCCACGGCGACGACGAGCTGTTCGGCGACGACGAGGCGATTGAATGGTTTGGTCTTTCAGGGATCAACAAGGCCCCGGCCCGGCTGGACTTTGCCAAGCTGGCGCACGTCAATGCCCACTGGATCCGGCAAGCGGATGTCGCCCGTCTGGTCGATCTGGTGGCGCATTCCGAGGACGAGAAAACCGCCCTCGCCCGGGTCATTCCGCACATCCGGGACCGGGCGACGACGCTGCTGGAACTGCGGGAGCAGGCCGGATTTGCCCTCGCCAGCCGCCCCGTCACCCTTTCCGAAAGGGCGGCCGGTCAGCTCACGCCGGACGCGACCGAACGTCTCGCGCGCCTGATCCCCACACTCCGCGGTCAGACCGATTGGACGGTCGAGGCTCTTGATTCCACGTTGAAAACCTTTGCCGAGGGCGAAGGCGTCGGCTTTGGCAAGATCGGTCCGGCCCTGCGTGCCGCCTTGACGGGAGGGGCTGCCTCTCCCGATATCACACGCACCCTGGCCTCATTATCACGGGAAGAGGCCCTCGGTCGCTTGGATGATGCGCTGCAACATACTAAGTGAACGGCCATAACTCATTTGCGGATCGCGACTCCTAGCGGTTCGCCCCGGTCGGGGGGCACCCGGTCGGCATGCACACAGGGACGCAGATGACCAACACCACCTCCCCGACCGGCACCGCCACCCTCACCTATGGCGACAAGACCGTCGAGCTGCCGGTTCTGTCCGGCTCGACCGGCCCGGACGTCATCGACATCCGCAAACTGTATGGTGCGACCGACACCTTCACCTATGACCCCGGCTTCACCTCGACGGCCGCGTGCGAAAGTGCCCTGACCTTTATCGACGGCGACAAGGGTGTGCTGCTGCATCGCGGCTATCCGATCGACCAGCTGGCGTCGAAATCGAACTTCGTCGAGGTCTGCCATCTGCTTCTGCGCGGCGAGCTGCCGACGGCCGAACAGTATGCGGCCTTCGAGAACAGCGTGACCATGCACACCATGCTGCACTCGCAGTTCGACCGCTTCTTCGAGGGCTTCCGCC
>CAYNDG010000311.1:0-1817 GCA_964395805.1 uncultured Brevundimonas sp. | reverse complement strand
CGGCCGGTGCTGGAGGGGCTGGCCGGCGGGCGTCTGCCGATCGTGATCGGCACCCACGCCCTGTTTCAGGACAGTGTGCAGTTCCACCGGCTGGGGCTGGCGGTGATCGACGAGCAGCACCGGTTCGGGGTGCGCGAGCGTCAGAGGCTGCTGGACAAGGGCGGGGCCGACGGGGCCGTGCACCTGCTGACCATGTCGGCGACCCCCATCCCGCGCACGCTGGAGCTGACCCAGTATGGGGAGCTGGATGTGTCGCGGCTCGATGAAAAGCCGCCGGGGCGCAGGCCGATCAAGACGGCCGTGCTGCCGCTGGACCGGCTGGCCGAGGTGGCGGTGCGGCTGAAGGCGGCCATTGAGGGCGGGGCGCAGGCCTACTGGATCTGTCCGCTGATCGAGGAGTCCGAGCACATCGACCTGGCCGCCGCCGAGGACCGGGCGCGGGATCTGTCGAAGTTGATGGGTCACCCGGTCGGGCTGGTGCACGGGCGGATGCCGGGGCCGGAGCGCGAGACGGTCATGCAGTCGTTTCTGGACGGGCATCTGCCGCTGCTGGTGGCGACGACTGTGGTCGAGGTGGGGGTCGATGTGCCCAATGCCACCCTGATGGTGATCGAGCATGCGGAACGATTCGGACTGGCGCAGTTGCACCAACTCAGGGGCCGGATCGGCCGGTCGGACAAGCCCAGCGCCTGCACCCTGCTGTACGGCCAATCGGAAGCGGGGCTGGGCAAGACGGCGGTCGAGCGGCTGGACATCCTGCGCCGGACCGAGGACGGCTTCGAGATCGCCGAGGCGGATTTCCGGATCCGCGGCGGCGGCGACCCGCTGGGGCTGAAGCAGAGCGGGTTCCCGGCCTATCGCTTTGCCGACCCGATGGCCCATGCCGGGCTGATCCGCGCGGCGGCGGACGATGCGCGGCTGATCCTCGGCCGGGACCCCGGTCTGACGTCCGACCGCGGGCGGGCGGTTCAGGTGCTGGAGGCGCTGTTCGACTGGCGCTCGGGACGCCCGTCCGGCGACTGAACGCCCCGGGTGTCCCGCGCGGTGCGCGGGCTCCAGGCCGCCAGTCGGGCCTGAACATCGCGTTCAATATCGGCGTAGAACAGGTTGTAGGGACGAGATTTTCTTCGGTCCGCCCAGCTACCCGACTCCCGGAAGGACTCCATTTCAGGATGGGTGTGACGCAAGAGTCCGTCCTTGCAGCCCGTGGCCACCGTACGCGCGATCAGGGCCGGACGCGCCCCCCATTCCAGCCCGGTGGCATTGGTGGCCCCGAGATGGGCCCGGGCCGGCACCTCGATCTCGCCAGCCGACCCGGTGACCGGATTGACGCAGACGGTGGCCCTTCCGTCGAGTTCAACGAGCCGCCCCCGGGCGTCCCAGACAAGGGCGCGGCGCAGGCGCCGGCGCGCGGCGCCGTCGTTGTCGTCTGTGACCGGAGAGAAGGCCACGAGACAGGCCGTCTGGTCGGGACGGCTGCAGGGCGGCAGCGAGGGCGTGGCCGGGTCGACTGCGAGGATGGTGTCCATGGCATAGACGGCGACGATCCGGCGACGCAGGGCGGGATCACCGACGATCCGCTCGCGAACCAGCCGGTCGGCGAGCTCGCCCCCCTGCTCCAGTCCGGCGATGACGATGGGGCCCCGGGGATTCCGGGCCAGAAAGACGTCGAAGGCCGCCTCGATGTCCCGCCAGGCGAAGGCGCGAGCTTCGCGAGCATCCTCGCGCAGGGTCAGGCGGGTATAGAGGCTGGCCTGGCGGTAGCGAGGGATGCTGAGCCGCCCGGAGCGGGCAAAGGGGCCCGCATAGTTTGGAAT
>CAYNDG010000310.1:0-1827 GCA_964395805.1 uncultured Brevundimonas sp. | reverse complement strand
CACGCGGCGATCAGGTGCCGCCGGTGAGGGTGAGCTTCAGGGAATGGCGGGCCGCGCAGGCCTGAACAGCGCCTCTGGTCGATTTCGGGTTGCGCTGATAGCGTCGCCGCAAATCGGAGCCTTCCCATGCGTTTTTTTCTCGCCGGTCTGACCACCCTTATGCTGCTTCTGACGCCCGCTGCGGCCTCGGCCCAGGACCCCGGCCGCGCCGAACTGGAAGGCGCCATGGTGCAGATGTTCTCGACCGAGGCCGTCCTCATCATGAATGTGCACGGCGACGAAGGCACACCCGAGCACTGGTACATGATCCGCGAGATCAGTGGCGCGAAGGTGACCTCCGACTGCCATATGGAACTGGCCACGCCGACCATTCTGGAAAACAGCCCAAACGTGACCCCGGCACCCCACTATCGCATCGCCTGGGCCGGTATGAGTCAGCTCGAGCTAGATGGGGATCTGGTCGTCTTTCATGCCGACCACATGGCCGAGAACGAACTGGCCGGCATGCTGTTCGAGAGCGAAGAGCTCGCCGAAATGGTCTGGGCCGTCTTCCAGTTCATGATCGACGACTGCAGCTGAGGGTCGGCTGACTAATAGACCGGCTCGACGTCCCAGCCGGTCAGGGACAGAAGGTAAAGACCGGCGGCGTGCACCGGGCCGTCCTGTGGCGACTGCCTGTAATGGTATCGGTGGCCGAGTTCCGGATCGGAGGCCTCGACAATCCAGGCCGCCCCATCGACCATGCCGCCGGTGCAGCCGCTGGATGGCGCCTCAGCCACCGCAGTCTCAACCACGACGGCGGCCAAGGCCAGCCCCTCGGCGTCGGACAGAACCCTGACAATTTCTCCCGAAAAAGGGCCGTCCCGCTCGGGCCTGTAAGCTGTCGCCGCCAGGCGTTTGGCCGTCATGATGAGGCGTCCATCCTCACGGGTGTCCACCCGTACCGCGACGGGCGGGTGAAAACTGCGTATCCATGTAAAGCGGACCGAACGCGGTGCGTTGCCCGGTCTCTGGGACAGCGACGGCTCCCTCAAATCGGCAAGCACGCCGCCGAACCACTGGGCCTGAGATTCGTCCTGCACAGGCTCCCGCTCAGTGCGGCCCCGGCCTACGCAGTCATTGAACTGCGTCTGTAGCTCTGCTGGGAAATGGGTGACGCGCCTGTTGCTGTACCACCCTGCAATGACTGCGGCGGCAATAACCAGCAGGGTCAGAACGATGGCGAGGCCCTTCGTCATCTCGACCGCTCCTAATCGGCTCTGTTGCCCAATCTTTCTTCTAACACTGTTTCCACCGGCTCAGGGGCGGGCGGAGGTGTGCTGTCAAAGTACTGAAGGTGATTGGTCCAGATCGTGTGCGCTCGCTCGCGCGTCAGCTCAACGTGGCACCACCCCATTGCCACTCCCATTATGGACCCGCCGGCAAGCCCCTCCCCCACGGCCTCACACTCCGCATCCCGATAGAGCATCCATGCGGCCTGGCTTTCACGGAACAAGGTCCGCCCGCGCATTTCGTCTTCCCCAAATCGCGCTTCAGCGAGTTCGATGAACCGGGCCAGCCTTTCCTCTTCGAGAGCGATCGCCCAGCTACCACAGCGACTCATGTGGTAGGTCGTGAGCGTATCCGCGCAGTCGATGCCTGACGCCGCGAGCTCAGCCTCAATGTCCTGCGCAGTAGTTGGTGTCGCGGAGTCGCCCTGCGCCGGTGGCTTTGTCCCGCAGGCTGCAAGCATAACGGCCAGCAGGAACACCGCTTTGCTCGAGATCCTTATCACTTCTTCGGCGTGTGCTTCTGGCCGGTGCGGATGCGGCCGGAGCGGCTGACCTG
>CAYNDG010000309.1:0-1832 GCA_964395805.1 uncultured Brevundimonas sp. | reverse complement strand
CAAGGTCGCAGGCCTTACGAGCCCTCCGTGCAACGGGACGGGAGGAGTGTGGCACGGTCCCGAGGTGAGGCGGGAAGGACGGTGCGAGAAACGGTGGGGGCGTTGAAATGGCGGGGTATTTTGGGCGCAGCTATCCTATCCCCTGTCCCCTCCCCATCGCAGATGGGGAGGGGGCGCGGCGCGCAGCGCCGTGACGGAGGGGTTCTGGAGGTTGGAGCGCGCGGCCAAGAGCCCCTCCACCGCTCCGCGGTCCCGTCGTCGGCTCGTGCACGAGCCTTCCTCCACCCCATCAAGATGGGGAGGAGACGGGCGAGGCGGCGCGCCCTCCGACTATCCGGCCCGCCGTATCAGGAGCCTGCGGGTGTTCGGATCGACTGGGCATAGGCCAGGGCCGACGCGAAGCCGGGGCCCGAGGGCATCTGGCCGTCGCAAGCGGCGTTGGCCGCCACGAGCGTGCCGTCCTCCGCGCTGACCGGCGCGGTTTCCGCCGGCCCTTCAACCGCCTCGATCAGGTCGCCGTCGAGGGTGAAGAAGGCGGCCCGGTCGGCGCTGATCGTGCGGGCCTCGCAGTCGAACACAACGTCAAGGATCATATAGCCGGGGAAGCCGTCCGGGTCGGTGGCGACGCCAACGCTGCGCGCCGTGCGGGCGGTCGGGGGGCCACTGATACTGGTCATGTCCATGGCGACATGGAAGTCGGGGTCATCATCGACCTGGCGCCAGTCGGCCGGCTCCTGAAGACCCGACCCGAGGCTGGTCGCAGCCGCGATGATGGCGATGATACTGAACATTTCGGGCTTCCTTGCGGGTGAAAAGCGGGGTCGGGCGACCGGGGATGGTCCTCAGTGTCTCGCCCGCTGCGTCTCGATCCAGCGGTCCATGTGGGTGTCGAGGAGGGCGAGGGGGAGGGGGCCGGGGACGAGGAGGGCGTCGTGGAAGGTGCGGACGTCGAAGCTTTCGCCGAGGGCGGCCTCGGCGCGGGTGCGGATCTGGCGCAGGCGGATCTCGCCGATCTTGTAGGCCGTGGCCTGACCGGGCCAGCCGACATAGCGCTGCAGTTCGGTCTCGATGTTGTGAGGGGCCAGCGCCGAGTTTTCGGCGAAGCAGGTGCGGGCCTGATCGACGGACCAGCCCATCCAGTGCAGGCCGGTGTCGGCCACCAGCCGGCAGGCGCGCCACATCTCATAGCTGAGGCGGCCGAAGCGTTCGTAGGGAGTGCGGTAAAAGCCCATCTCCTCGCCGAGGAATTCGGCATAGAGGCCCCAGCCCTCGGTGAAGGCGGTGACATTGGCGTCGCGCCGGAAATAGGGCTGGTCGGCGGCTTCCTGTTGCAGGGCGATCTGCAGATGGTGGCCGGGCACGGCCTCGTGCAGGGTCAGGGCCGGGAGCTCATACAGCGGGCGCTGATCCAGCTTTGAGGTGTTGACCATATAGCCGCCGGCGATGCCGTTCCGCATCGAGCCGGAGAAGTAGCGACCCGTTGTGTAGTTGGCCTCGATCTCGGCGGGCACGGGCCGGACGCCATAGGGCAGGCGCGGCAGGGTGCCGAACAGGGCGGGCAGGCCGTCATCGGCGCGCTTGGACATCTCCGAGGCCTTTTCCAGCAGCTCCTCGCGGGTGGTCGCGTAGAATTGCGGATCGGTGCGCAGGAAGGTCAGGAAGCCGGGGAAGTCGCCGGTCCAGCCGGCGGCGCGCATCTCGATCTCCATGCGGGCGCGGATGCGGGCGACCTCCTCGAGGCCGATCTGGTGGACCTGTTCGGGGGTCAGGTCGGTGGTGGTGTAGCCGCGGACCAGCCAGGCATAGATGTCGCGGCCGCCCGGGCGGTGGAC
>CAYNDG010000308.1:0-1834 GCA_964395805.1 uncultured Brevundimonas sp. | reverse complement strand
CAAGAAGATCAACTCGGCGGTCTTCCCCGGCCTGCAGGGCGGGCCGCTGGAGCATGTCATCGCGGCCAAGGCCGTGGCCTTTGGCGAGGCGCTGAAGCCGGAGTTCAGGGCCTATGCGCAGCAGGTGGTCGACAATGCCCGGGCGCTTGCGGCGGTGCTGGTCGAGCGCGGCGCGGCGATCGTGTCGGGCGGGACCGACAGCCACCTGATGCTGGTCGATCTGCGGCCCAAGGGCGTGACGGGCAAGGCGACCGAGGCGGCGCTGGAGCACGCGCTGATGACCTGCAACAAGAATGGCGTGCCGTTCGACACGGCGCCGTTCACCGTGACCTCGGGTGTGCGGCTGGGAACGCCGGCGGGCACGACGCGCGGCTTTGGTGTGGCCGAGTTCCAGCAGATCGGCCACTGGATCGCCGACGTGATCGACAGCATGAAGGGCGGCGACGAGGCCGATGCCGAGGTCTCGCGCCGCGTGGCGGGAGAGGTACGCGAGTTGACGCGCCGCTTCCCGATTTACGGATAAACCTCTGATGAAATGTCCCTTCTGCGGTCATGCGGACACCCAGGTGAAGGACAGTCGCCCGTCGGATGACGGGGCGGCGATCCGGCGCCGTCGGATGTGTCCGTCGTGCGAGGGGCGGTTCACCACCTTCGAGCGGGTGCAGTTGCGGGAACTGGTGATCCTGAAGCGCAACGGGCGCCGCACGCCATTCGACCGCGACAAGCTGGAGCGGTCGCTGGGCATTGCGCTGCGCAAGCGGCCCGTCCAGCCCGAGCAGATCGAGCAGATGGTCAGCCGGATCGTGCGCCAGCTGGAGAGTCTCGGCGAGACGGAAATCCCGTCCAGCGTGGTCGGGGACTTCATCATGAAGGCGCTGAAGGGCCTCGATGAGGTGGCCTATGTTCGCTATGCCTCTGTTTACAAAGACTTCCGGCATACGGGCGACTTTGCCCGCTTCCTGGGCGATGAAGGCTTCAACGACGAACCAGGCGACGACGGCCGGTCGGAATGACGGCCCGACCCACGGTTACGCTCAAGCTCGCCACCTCGCTGGATGGGCGGATCGCCACGGCTTCGGGCGAATCAAAGTGGATCACGGGTGAGGCCGCGCGGCTTGAGGGGCACCGGCTGAGAGCCCGCCATGACGCCATTCTGGTGGGGATCGGCACGGTGCTGGCCGACGATCCGGCGCTGACGGTTCGCCTGCCCGACCATACGGGGCCCCAGCCCCTGCGCGTGGTGCTGGACAGTCGGCTGCGGACGCCCGCGACGGCACAGGTGGCCGGGGGTACCAGCCTGATCTTCACGACGGCTCCGGCGCACCCGGTCGGGGAGGCCGAAGTCGTAGAGGTTGTCGAGGTGGACGGCCGCCCGAACCTCCATGCCGCCCTCGACATCCTCCATGCGCGCGGGGTCCGTTCGGTGCTGATCGAAGGCGGAGGGGAGGTCGCGGCCTCTTTCCTGCGCGAAAACCTGATCGACCGGCTGGAATGGTTTCGTGCGCCGATCCTGCTGGGCAGCGAGGGACGGCCCTGCGTCGCGGCCCTGTCGCTTGCAAAGCTGGCGGATGCCCCCAAGTTTCGGCGCATATCCGCTGAGGTCGTCGGTGACGATCTGTGGGAGCGGCTTGAAAGGATCTGAATGTTCACGGGCATCGTCACGGACGTGGGGCGGGTGCGGCGCATCACGCCGACCGCGCGCGATCATCGCTATGAGATCGAAACGGCGTTCGACACGTCGACGATCGAACTGGGCGCCTCGATCAGCCACGCAGGCTGCTGTCTGACGGTCACCGAAAAGGGTCCCGGCTGGTTCGCGGTCGAGGTCTCGGGC
>CAYNDG010000307.1:0-1849 GCA_964395805.1 uncultured Brevundimonas sp. | reverse complement strand
CAGCCCCGCGACCGGATGCAGCAACACCCCGTCGATCTTGCCGGTCAGGGTGTCGGGCCGCTCGGGCGGCCGCACATGCGCCGACAGGATGCGACCGGCCTCGCGGTGCGCCTGCCGGATCTCTGCCGCGTCAGGCTCATACCAGGTAGAAGTCCGGGTTGTGGTCGAGGCCAGCGCCCCTTGCACCGCGATCAGCAGCTCATCCAGCCCGCGCCGGCGCGTCGCCACCGTGGTCACCACCGGCATGCCGATGGCCTTCGACAGGCCCTCCAGATCGATCCGCAGGCCCTGACGCTCGGCGATGTCATACATGTTCAACGCCATGACCGCCGGCAGACCGACCGCCTTGATCTCCAGCGCCAGCCGCAGCACCAGTCTGAGGTTGGTGGCATCGGCCACCACCACCAGCACATCCGGCACATCCTCGGGCCGACGCCCCAGCACCACATCGCGCGTGATCACCTCATCCGGGCTGCGGGCCCGCAGCGAATAGGTCCCCGGCAGGTCCAGCACCGTCATCGGCGTGCCGTCCGGGGCCCTGATCGCCCCGGCCTTCCGCTCGACCGTCACCCCGGAATAGTTGGCGACCTTCTGCCGACTGCCGGTCAGCGCGTTGAACAGGGCCGTCTTGCCACTGTTCGGATTGCCCACAAGGGCGACGGTCACAGTCGTCTCGCTCATTCCGCCACGTCGGCTCCCTGGAGACGCAGGGTCAGGCCACGGACCTCGTGCCGACGCAGGGCGATGCGCATGCCCTCCACATCGACCACCACCGGATCCCGCCCGAGCGGTCCCTCATGGATGACCGAAAGCCGGGCACCTTCTACCAGACCGAACTCCAGCAGGCGCCGCTCCAGCTCCAGCCGGTCAGCGGGGTCCCCTTCAACAGCTTCGACAGACTGAATCTGGCCGCCCTGACCCTTGCGGGCGTGGCTCAGTCGGATGATCTCGGTCATGGAATACTGGACTGTCCCGGCGGAGTCGGACCAAGGCGTTTCGGACCTGCGCCGTCCACCCCGACGCACCCTGCGTTTGACAGTGATTATCAGGCGCGCGCCCGCGTCGTCCAGTCCGCTTGTCGACGCCGCCGGTCCGACCTATGCCATGGCCAGAACGGAGCGTCCCCATGGCCCTTTCCCCTGTCCGCCTCGCCACGGTTTCCGCGGCTGTCATGATCCTCGCCGCGTGCAGCGAGGCCTCGGCCCCGGCTGCACCGGCGGCACCGCCGCCGCAGCCGCTTACCCCCGAGGAGATTGCGCTCAAGCTTGCGGCCCTCCCGGCCCCCTACAACGACGCCGACTATGAGAACGGACGCCGCGCCTTCGCCCGCTGTCGCGCCTGCCACACAGTCACGCAAGGCGGTCCCGACATGACAGGCCCCAATCTGTGGGGCGTATTCGGTAGGCAGGCCGGCGGCCGCGACGGCTACAACTATTCGAAAGCCCTGCAGGACGCCGACTTCACCTGGGACGGCGAACAGCTGGACCAGTGGCTGGCCAATCCCCGAACCTACCTGCCCGGCAACAAGATGAATTTCGCAGGCGTACCCGGCGATCAGGACCGTCGCGACCTGATCGCCTGGCTCAAGGTCGAGACCTCGCCGCGCTAGGCCCTATTCCGCAGCGGCCGGCATCGCTTCATTGGCCGCCACTTCCTGCGCTTCCCATTCCTCGATCAGGCGGGCCGTATATTCCGGCGAGCGGGTGAAGCGGGCCAGCACGCCATAGATCACCGGCACCACGAACAGGGTCAGCAAGGTCGCGAACATGGCCCCGGCAAAGATCACCACGCCGATGGTCTGGCGGCTGCCCGCACCGGCCCCTTGCCACAGCACCAGCGGCAGGGCGCC
>CAYNDG010000306.1:0-1856 GCA_964395805.1 uncultured Brevundimonas sp. | reverse complement strand
AGCCCCCGGTGCCCTATCCGGTCGCCTGCATGCCCCAGGCATGGGCGGCGGGGTCAGTCTTCCTTTTGCTGCAGGCCAGTCTGGGGATCGAGATCGACGCGCTTAAGGGCCGCATCCGCATCGATCGCCCGCGTCTGCCCGGCGGTATCGACCGGCTGAATGTCACGGGGCTGGAGGTCGGCGACAGCCGCATCGACCTGGATTTCACCAATGTCGACGGCACGGCCACGGTTCGTCCGCACCATCGCAGCGGGCCCCGGCTGGACATCGCCCTGATGGTCTGACGCGCGTCAGACGTCCGGCAGGGTCTGGCTGGCCAAGCCCCAGCCAGACAGGGCCTTCTGGCTCGCCCGATCCAGCAAGGTGTCGGCGTCAGCGATGGAATACGGATGGGCGTTCTCCATACTGTCCAGCTCGTCCCAGGTGATGGGCACGGCGACCGGAGCGCCGGGGCGCGCCCGCGCCGAGAAGGGCAGGACCGCCGTGCTGCCGCGCTGGTTGCGCAGCCAGTCGATGAAGATCCGGCCCTTACGCTTGGCCTTGCTCATGGTGGCCACGAAACGGTCGGGCTCGGCCAAGGCGAGGGCGCCGGCGAAACGGCGGGCGAAGTCCTTGTGCGTCTCCCAGTCGTGGCCGGGCGTCAGGGGGACAATGACGTGCACCCCCTTGCCGCCCGAAAGCAGGGCGAAACTGACCAGACCAAGGTCGGCCAGGCGGCGGCGGATGTCACGCGCCGCACTCCGCACGTCGCCAAAGTCGAGTCCTTCGTCCGGGTCGAGGTCGAAGACCATGCGGTCGGGAGCCTCGACATCGCCCGTCCGGCTGCCCCAGCCGTGGAATTCGATGGTGCCCAACTGGACGCAGGCAGCGATGCCCGCCGCATCGCCGACGAACAGATACTCCTCGACACCGCCCTCCTTTTCGCGGATCGGCACGGCGTGGACGTGCGGGCCAAAGCTGCCGCTGTCGTGCTTCTGGAAGAAGCATTTGCGGGCCCTGCCCTGCGGACATCGCACGAGGCTGATCGGGCGGCGCGCGGCGAACGGCAGCATCAGTGGCGCGACCCGGGCGTAGTAGTCCGCCAGTTCGCCCTTGGTCTGGCCGCTGTCGGGGAAGATGACCCGCTCAGCGCTCGTGATCCGCACCTTCGGCGCAGGCGTGGCCTCGGCCTTGACCGCCATCTCGGGCGTCACCGCCTTCGCGGGCTTGTCGCCTCGTAGCCCGAGGAAGCTGCCGTGGCGGACGTTTCCGTCGGCGGTGAACTCGGCAAAGGCCACCTCGGCCACCAGCTCGGGCCTCAACCAGGTGACCCCGCGAGAGGACACGCGGTCGACCTCGGCTGGCGGCGTCTTGCGCTCCAGCCGCAGCATGCGTCCGGCCAGATCCTGCATGGTGTCCTGGGTAAAGCCGGTGCCGACATTGCCCTTGTAGACCCAGCCATCGCCCTCCTTCTGCGCCAGCAGCAGCGAGGCGAACGGGCGGCCTCTCGCGGTGGAGGCCTTCCAGCCGATGATCACGAACTCCTGCCGCTGGGTGCATTTCACCTTCACCCAGTCGCGGGTGCGTCTTGACCGATAGGGGGCGTCGATGCGCTTGGAGATGATGCCCTCCTGGCCCGCCTTGCAGAGGGAGGCATAGAGGGTCTCGCCCGCGCCGATCAGATGGTCGGCGACATGGATGGGCGGCACGGCCGCGCGCAGCAGGGCCTCCAGCCGTTCCTTGCGCTCGATATTCGGCAGCGGCGTCAGATCCTCGCCCTCCAGCGACAGCAGGTCGAAGGCGTGGAACGCCAGGGGGTCGCCGGCAGTCTGGCTGCCCTTCCCGCGCTTCAGCACCGCCTGCAGCGAGGAGAAGTC
>CAYNDG010000305.1:1075-1858 GCA_964395805.1 uncultured Brevundimonas sp. | reverse complement strand
AGGTGGTGAACCGCCCCTCGCACGACGGACACATCCGACGGCGCCGGATCGCCGCGCCGTCGTCGGACGGCCGGCTGTCCTTCACCTGGGTGTCGGCGTTGCCGCAGAAGGGGCACTTCATCGTCAGCTCATCCGTAGATCGGGAAGCGCGCGGTCAGGGCCCGCACCTCGCCGGCGACGCGCTGCGACACCGCCGGATCGGCCTCGTCGCCGCCCTTCATCGAGTCCACGACGTCGGCGATCCAGTGGCCGACCTGCTGGAACTCGGCCTCGCCGAAGCCGCGCGTGGTGCCGGCCGGGGTGCCCAGACGGACGCCCGAGGTGACGGTGAACGGCGCGGTGTCGAACGGCACGCCGTTCTTGTTGCAGGTCATCAGGGCGTGCTCGAGCTGCAGCTCGGTCGCCTTGCCGGTCACGCCCTTGGGCCGCAGGTCGACCAGAACGATGTGGCTGTCGGTGCCGCCGGAGACGACCGCCAGGCCGCGTTCGATCAGCACGGCGGCCAGGGCGCGGGCATTGGTCACGACCTGCTGCGCATAGGCCTTGAACTCCGGCTTCAGCGCCTCGCCGAAGGCCACGGCCTTGGCGGCGATGACGTGCTCCAGCGGCCCGCCCTGCAGGCCGGGGAAGACCGCCGAGTTGATCTTCTTGCCCAGGTCGACGTCGTTCGACAGCACCATGCCCCCGCGCGGCCCGCGCAGGGTCTTGTGGGTCGTGGTCGTCACCACATGGGCGTGCGGCAGCGGGTCCGGATAGACGCCGCCGGCGATCAGGCCTGCATAG
>CAYNDG010000305.1:0-1065 GCA_964395805.1 uncultured Brevundimonas sp. | reverse complement strand
CATGTCGACCATCAGATACGCGCCCACACTGTCGGCGATCTCGCGGAACCGTTTGAAATCAATGTGCCGCGAATAGGCACTGGCCCCGGCGATGATCAGCTTCGGCTTCTCGCGCCCGGCCATCTCGGCCACGTTGTCATAGTCGATCAGGTGATCGTCCTGGCGCACCGTATAGGTCACGGGCCGGAACCACTTGCCCGACTGGTTGGCCGGAGACCCGTGAGTCAGGTGCCCGCCCGCCGCCAGGTCCATGCCGAGGAAGGTGTCTCCCGGCTGCAGCAGGCTCATGAACACCGCCTGATTGGCCTGCGCCCCCGAGTGCGGCTGGACGTTGGCAAAGGCACAGCCGAACAGGGCCTTGGCCCGCTCCCGTGCCAGGTTCTCGGTCACATCGACGTACTCACAGCCGCCATAGTACCGCCGCCCCGGATAGCCCTCGGCATATTTGTTGGTCAGGACCGACCCCTGCGCCTCCAGCACCGCCTTCGAGACGATGTTCTCCGAAGCGATCAGCTCGATCTGCTCCCTCTGCCGGGCCAGCTCGCCCTGGATGCCGCCGAAGATGTCCGGATCGGCCACGGCCAGCGTGCGCGAGAAGAAGGCGTCATGGGTATGAGCAGTCACGGCAGTCCCCGAATTCGATGATGAACCTATCTAGGCCTCACACGGGGCGACCACAACATCTTGTGGTCAGAGGGCCGCCAGCCTTAGTCGCGAGGCCGCCGCTCGACTGCCGGATCACGCATCTGACTGACCCGTGTCATCTCTTCGAGCCGCACTTCGGCGTCTGATCCTTCCATGCGAATGACCACGCGTTGGCGCCAATCACTCGGCAAAGGCCCATCCTTCGAGGGCGCATGAACGACGATAAGTTCTGGAGGACCGTGTCGCTGCAGCGTGTACTCACAATAGGACAGGTCGGCTTCACACCAATGGTGATAGGTGACGCAAAGCCCTGCGCTGCAGGCCACATCTTCAGTGCCCTTGTCGAGCGTATAGACGAGGTCTGGTGCAATCACGCGAAGGTCGAAGTCGGCATAGTCGGCACGAACTTCCAACCCATAG
>CAYNDG010000304.1:0-1872 GCA_964395805.1 uncultured Brevundimonas sp. | reverse complement strand
CTGGCAATGTCCGTCACCGCGTGGCTCATGCGGCCATGGTGGGCACAGGCGCGCGGGAGCCGCATTGCCACGCCAGTTGGATCGGGGGTTATCCAACTGCGGGGGTGGGTTGGCCGGTCAGCGGTGAAGCGGTTCGGGTAGATCCGACAATGGCAAATATCGGTAGCATCGGTACTTTAGTGCCGCAAAGGACTAGGTAGTGATTGGCAGTTTTCATGGCAAATACTATATCTTTTTTATGCAGCCAGCTTGTAGTGTGGGTGGAGGGGCGCGTCCTCTACCTACCCCCGAGCGCGCCCCTCCGGTGGGAGTGGCCTAACCCCGAGTGCGGCCACTCCCATCACCCAGTGTACCATCCGTTACGCATTCGAATAGTGCTCCGGAAGTCTACTTTGCATGAATATTGTCGATGCATTTCCGGTGCACTCCAAATGCATCCTTGATTTTCGCGACCCGCTTGACTTTGGTTTAAGCTCGCGCGACAGACGGAAGTCTGCCCGCCAAAGACGCACGCATGCCAACGGTCAGGCGGCCGCGTCCTCCACGTTCACGGTCATGGTCATGCCCAGCGCGGCGAAGGCCGCTTCCATCTGGTCCAGCTTGCTCGCGTGGGTCAGGTCGAGCAGGCGCCAGACCTCCTTCTGCGACTTCCCGAGGCGGCGCGCGAGGTCCGATTGCGAGACCTGGCGCGCCACCATTTCGCGATAGAGCCGGACCTTCAGAACGTCCAGCGCCGGCAGCCGAACCACCGGCCGGCCGGCGGCCGGGGACGGGTCGGGGATGGCCTCGCGGTCCTGCACCAGCGCGGCAATCATGGCGCGGGCCGCCTGCAGCGCGTTGGCCAGGGCCTCGGCGTCGCTGTCGCCATAGGACCGGCAGCCCGGCAGGTCGGGGACCGTGGCCAGGGTGGTGCCGTCGTCGCGGGTCAGGTCGACGGGATATGCAATCATCGTGTGTTCTCCTGCCTCGAGGTGATCCGTTCGCCAGGGAACCTGGGGCTACTTGAGCCCCAGGTCCTTCTTGATCGCCTCCATCAGTCCCGTCTTCAGCTGCTTTCTGCCGCCGTGCGTCGGGAGAGTGGAGCGTTGTCCGGTGGCGGGGTTCTTCAGGGTCTTGTGTCCGGTCCCGTTCTGGGTCTTGACCTCGATCCCCTGTTTCCTCAGCCACCGTTCGAACTGGCTTGCGTTCATCACCTCCGTCCTTCGTTGTTGATGAAGTAACCTTACGGCACTTCCGCCGTAGGTGCAAGCTCCTTTTACGGCTGATGTGCCGTAAAGTGGATCAGCCTTCCGCGATCAGCTCGGCGAGCCGGGCCTTCAGCCGCTCCAACTCTGCCCGGTGCCACGCGCGATAGCCGGGGGTGCCTTGGGCGGGTGGCGCGGCAGGCTGCACATGGCAGCCGAGGCGGCCGCAGTGGCGGCAGCGGGCGCGCCGGGCGACCATGACCAGGCGTCGGCCCCCACCGACCGGATGAGCGGAACGATAGGCACCGCGTGCCGATTGTGGCACCGGGGCGTCAGGCACCAGAACTCCACGGCCTCGACGCCGGCCGCGGAGAGCGTACCCAGGGCACAATGTCCGAAGGTGGTCATGTCGTCCCTCACGAAGAGAACATATGAAGAACATATGTCCCCAGGAGGAGTCCAGGATCAGTCGAGGGCGTCGGCGATGTGGTCGATCAGCCGGCGGCGGATCCATCCGACGTCCTGCGCGGGCAGGCCCAGCAGGCGGCGGGCCGGATAGCGCGCGGTCGGCCCGTCCGGGGCCACCTGGTCGACGCGACCGAAGTGGTGCACCGCGGCGATCCGTGCGGTGCGGCCGCGATAGCCGGCCGTGGCGCCGTCGGCATCGGCGGTCAGCGCCAGGCGACGG
>CAYNDG010000303.1:0-1895 GCA_964395805.1 uncultured Brevundimonas sp. | reverse complement strand
GGCCGAGGCCCTGGCCGGCGTCCCGGGCGTCCGGGAAGCCGTCGCCCTCGACCGGTCCGAGGCCGAGGCCCTTCTGCGCCCCTGGATGGGCGAGGCCGATCTGGCGGCCCTGCCCCTGCCGCAGCTGGTGCGCGTGCGCCTGGAGCCGGTTGGCCCCGCCAGCGCCATAAGCCTGAACCGCGCCCTGGCCGAGGCGGGGGTCGACGGGACGGTCGATGACCACAGCCTGTGGCGCGATGATTTCAGCGCAGCCGCCCGGGCCATCGGCCTGATGACCCTGGCCGGCGTGCTGGCCGCCGCCCTGCTGACGGCCACCGCCCTCGTTCTGGGCGTGCGGCAGGCCTTTGAGAGCCGCACCGCGACCTTGCAGGCGCTGCGGCTGGCGGGAGCAGACGCGACGGCCCTGACCCGCCTCGCCCAATGGCACCTCGCCCGGGACGCGGCCCTGGCGGGAAGCGCAGGGACCGGGCTGGGCCTGCTGGCCGGACTGGTTCTGGCGCTGGCGCCGATCGGAGAGGTCCCTGCCTGCCTGCTGCCGCTGATCCTGACCGATCTGGTCTGGCTTCTGCCGCTGCCGCCGGCGATGGCCATTGTGGCAGCCGTCACGGCGCGGCTCTCGGCTGGCCGGTGGCTTGGCAGGTCGCAGGCCGGAGAGTAATCAGGGATGATGCGCTTTCTGGCCCTTCTTGCCATTCTTGCCCTTGTCTGGCTGGTCGGGCTGTTCGCCTTCGCCGACCGGGTGCGGAGCTATACGCCGGCCGAGGATCCGGCCCCGGCCGACGGCATCGTCGCCCTGACCGGCCCGTCGTCGGCGCGGGTCGATGCCGCCATCCGCCTGCTGGAGAACGGCAAGGGCGACCGGCTGCTGATCTCGGGCGTCAACCGCCAGGTCCGTCCGGCCGAGCTGAAGGCCGTGACCCCCGGCTCGAACCGGCTGTTCGCCTGCTGCGTCGACCTGGGGTTCGAGGCCGAGAACACCATGGGCAACGCCCGCGAGATCGGCCGCTGGGCCCGGTCGCACGGCTATGACAGCCTGATCGTCGTGACCTCGGACTATCACATGGCGCGCAGCCTGGTGGAGATCCGCAGCGCCCTGCCGGGCGTCGAGCTGACCCCCTATGCCGTCAAGACACCCGCCCTGGACGACCGGGGCTGGTGGCGGGTGGCGGTCACGGCGCGGCGTATGACACTGGAATATACGAAGTATCTGACCGTTCTGGTGCGCGAGGGGGTGCGGCGCATCAGCGGCGACCGCCCGGCCGAGGCCGTGCAGGGTGTGGCCGAGGAAGCCGCGAAGAAGGCCCGCGAGTGACCACGCTGCGCTCCCTGATCTTTGTCGCCTGGCTGTATCTGTCGATGGCGATCTTTGCCCTGTTCATGTCGCCCGTGCTGCTGTTCGGGCGGGACCCCTCGATGGTGGTGATCCGCATGTGGGCGGCCTTTGTCCTGTTCGGCCTGCGCTGGATCTGCGGCGTCCGGGTCGAGGTGCGCGGGCTGGAGCACCGGCCAACCGGTGCCGCCCTGATCGCCGGCAAGCATCAGGGCATGCTGGATGTGATCGCCCCCTTCACCTTCCTTGCCGACCCCTGTTACATCATGAAGAAGGAGCTGATTGTGCTGCCCTTCTTCGGCTGGTTCGCGGCGCGGACCAATATGATCGCCATCGACCGCTCGGCCCACTCCGTGGCCCTCAAGGGCATGGTCCGTCAGGCCCGCACCCGCCACGCCGAGGGGCGGCAGATCCTGATCTTTCCCGAGGGCACCCGCACCGCCCCCGGCGCGCCGCCCGACTACAAGCCCGGCATCGCGGCGCTGTACCGCGACCTCGATGCCCCCTGCGTGCCCATGGCCACCAATGCGGGCCAGCACTGGCCGGCCCATGGGTTTAGACGGAC
>CAYNDG010000302.1:0-1904 GCA_964395805.1 uncultured Brevundimonas sp. | reverse complement strand
CGTCGTCGAGGGCGGCCGGATCACCGAATACCGCGTCAATCTGAAGATCACCTTCGTCCTGAAGGAAGGCGACTCAAGCCGCGTGGCTTAAGGGCACGCTCATGGCCCGGCGGATGGCATCCAGCAGGACGTCGGGCTGTATGGGCTTGGAGACCACGGCGTTCATGCCGGCGGCGAGATAGTCTCGGGCGTCGTGGTCGTCGGCATTCGCCGTCAGGGCCAGAACCGGGATTGAGCCCTTGCCCTCGCCGAGTTTGCGAATGGCTCGGGCCGCCTGGACGCCGTCCATCACCGGCATCTTGATGTCCATCAAGACCAGGTCAAAGGCACCGGTGCGCACCGCCTCGACCGCCTCGGCGCCATTCTCGACGGCTTCGAAGCTGCAGCCGAACATTTCCAGCAACTTGCCGGCGAGGAAGCGGTTGGTCGGGTGGTCGTCGGCCACCAGCACATGCAGCGTGTCATGGGGTGTCGGCTCCGCCCGGCAATGGACGGCCTCGAGATCGTCCGAGGTGGCCGGGTCGAAGTGGAGGGTGAAGCTGAAGCGCGCGCCGCCGAAGGAGGATGTCCCGGCCGAGATGGTCCCGCCCATGCGCTCGACGATCTGCCGGCAAATGGCGAGGCCCAGACCGGCGCCCGCCCCCTCGCGGCCAGCGTCACCGGTGTTGAAGGGCTGGAAGACCTGATCGAGCTTGTCGGCCGGGATTCCCGGTCCGCTGTCCTCGACCGCGCCCTCGATCCTCATCCGGTCGCCCGCAGGGGTTGCCCTGAGGATGCAGCGCACCCGACCGCCCGGCGTGAATTTGAGGGCATTGCCGATCAGGTTGTTCAACAGTTGCTTGAGCCGCATCTCGTCGCAATGGACCCAGATCGGATCATCGCCTTCACAGACTACATCCAGGGCGAGGGCTTTTTCCTCGGCCCTTGCTTTCCACAGGGCCAGCAGGTCATCGGCAACCCCGTTCAGGCTGACCGGGCCAGGTTCCAGGGTCATGATTCCGGCGTCGGCCCGCGACATGTCGAGCGCATCGGACAAAAGCCGGAGCAGGCTCTGCCCCGAGTCGAGAATGGTGCGCACGTGGGGGCGAAGATCCTCCTGTGTCAGCTTTCGCTCCATCAGGGCCGCTACGCCCAGCACCCCGTTGAGGGGTGTCCGGATCTCGTGGCTCATGACTGCGAGAAACTCGGATTTGGCGCGACTGGAGGCGCGGGCCTCGGCCTCGGCCCGGCTAAGATTTCGGGCCAGCTCCGCCATCTCGTCGGCCCGGCGGCGGGCGAGGGCACTGGCCGCCTGTAAAACCTGGACCCCGGACCCGACGCCGCTGTAACGGCCACCCTCGGTGATGATGAATCCGCCAAGCAGGCCACCGAGTTCGGAGTCATCAAGGCTCTGGAAGAGGGTTGCGGCGTCCATGGCGCCGTCAAAGACCATCGGGCATGCGTCCATCAGGGCCGAGACCGCTCTGCGGGCATAGAGGGCTCGGCCGAACTCGGCGGCCATCTTGAGGGTAAAGGCGTGGCGTTCGATCAGGCCGATGGGCCGCCCGTCCGCGTCGATCACCCCGATGGCAAGCGTATTGGGCTCGGCCCGGAAGCGTTCGAACACATCTGACCCGAGGACGTCCGGCCCGACAGGCTCGGTCACGACTCGATAGTCCCTGATCAGGGCCATGCCCGCTCACTCCCGACTTGCGGCGGCATCCTTTGGCGGTAGTCTCTTAAGGATGGCTTTCGCCGATTTCGAAGTTTTTACAACAAATCCATAGACATATATCAGCTTTCGGACGGATTTCGCCGCCCTGGCATGCCGTGATCGGTCGCCCCTGTCCGCCGTGACGGCGCCCGCAACGCCTTTCGGGGTGACGAACGGCCTTCGTCTCGCTAGACGACGAGCGTCATGACCG
>CAYNDG010000301.1:0-1909 GCA_964395805.1 uncultured Brevundimonas sp. | reverse complement strand
TCGCCGCCCTTGCGCCCGGCCTGGGCCGCAAGCGCGCGATCCTGGGAAAAGCTGCGCTTCTCGCTCGGCACGCTGGCGCCACCCTTGCGGGCGATGGCGCGCTGACGTTCCGGGTCCATCGACGCGAAGCCGCGCTTGGACACTCCGGAGGCGCGAACGGGGGGCTTGGCCTCGGCCATGGCATTGACCTTTCTGACAAATCGAAAACTGTGCAGAAAGAACCCCGTGGCCCCCGTCCGGTTCCCCCTAGGGTGGCGCGCGGCGATCCGAGCCGGCGGGTGGCGCGAACCCCTGTCCGGCCAGCGCCCGGTCCGAGACGAAGGGATTGCTGCGACGCTCGGCCCCGAACGTTGAATGCGGCCCGTGTCCCGGCACAAAGGTCACGTCATCGCCCAGCGGCCACAGCTTGGTGACGATGCTGTCGATCAGGGCCTGGGGGTCGCTTTTCGGAAAGTCTGTCCTCCCGACCGACCCCTGGAACAGCACATCGCCGACCTGGGCGAACCGCGCCGCCTCACAATAGAAGATCACATGGCCAGGCGTGTGGCCGGGGGTGCGAAACACCTGCCAGCGGGTCTCGCCCAGCCGCAATTCGTCCCCCTCGTCCAGCCAGCGGTCCGGGGTAAAGCTGCGCGCCTCGGGCAGGCCGTACGTCCGGCCCTGCTGCGGAATGCCGTCGATCCAGAACTGATCGTCCGGATGCGGACCGATGATCGGCGCGCCGGACATCTCCTGCAGCTCGGCCGCCCCGCCGGCGTGATCCAGATGGCCGTGAGTGATCCAGATCTGTTCCATCTCAAGACCCCGCCGCTGGATCTCGGCCAGAATGACCGGTCCGGACGCTCCCGGATCGATGACCGCGGTCTTTTTCGTCGCTGTGCACCACACGACGGTGCAGTTCTGCTGCAACGGGGTGACCGGACAGATGAACAGGCCGAGAGGGGAGGAGGGAGTGCTCATCCGCCTGACATAGGCTCCCGGGCGACCGCTGTGAACCTCGGAAGCCACGCCGCGCGTTGACCTTTGGTAGCGTTCTCGACATAAGGGCGGGCTTCGAGGTGCCGCTCCGAAAGGGGCGGCCCTGTTTGCTTATCCCACCCTTCGCGCGCCCGGCCACGGGTCGCGCCCCAGAGCGTCAGATCGTCCATGCAAGTCGTTGAAAAGTCCGCCTCCGGCCTCAGCCGCGTGATCGAGGTTATCGTTCCCGCCACTGAGCTGAACGAAAAGCTGGACAGCCGCATCAAGGAAGTGGCCCCGCAGATGAAGCTCAAGGGCTTCCGTCCGGGCAAGGTGCCGGCCTCGCATGTGCGCAAGACCTTCGGCCGCGACCTGATGGGCGAGATCGTCAACGCGACGCTCAATGAGTCCAGCCAGAAGGCCCTGGAAGAGGTCAAGGTACGCCCGGCGGCGCCCGCCGAGATGAAGCTGACCAGCGACATGGACAAGGTCGTCGCCGGTCAGGCCGATCTCGCCTACGAGATGTCGCTGGAAGTCATGCCCGACTTCACCCCCGTTGACCCGTCGACGCTCAAGCTCGAGCGCCCGGTCTATGAGGCGACCGACGCCGACATCGAGGAGACCCTCAAGGAACTGGCCTCGCAGTCCAAATCCTACGAGGACAAGACCGGCAAGACGGTCAAGGCCGCCGATGGCGACCAGCTGACCATCGATTTCGTCGGCAAGATCGACGGCGAGGCCTTCGAGGGCGGCTCGGCCACCGATGCCGACCTGGTGATCGGCTCGGGCCGCTTCATCCCGGGCTTTGAAGAGCAGCTCAAGGGCGCGAAGGTCGGCGAGGAAAAGGTCGTCGAGGTCACCTTCCCCGAGGACTATCAGGCTGCCCATCTGGCCGGAAAGGCCGCCACCTTCGACGTGACCTGCTCCGTCAGCGTGCTCGCCCACGTCCCCG
>CAYNDG010000300.1:0-1928 GCA_964395805.1 uncultured Brevundimonas sp. | reverse complement strand
TCGGTCACCGATCAGGAGGTGGAGCAGTTCTCCCTGGCCATGGGCCGTATTCAGGCGATCGCCGCCGGGATCCAGGGTGGAACCCCGTCCGCCGAGCAACAGGCTGAGATGGCCGCTGTCGTCGAGAATTCCGGCCTGACCATCGACCGGTTCAATGCGATCTCGACCGCAGTCAGCCAGGACCCGGGTTTGCAGGCCCGCATGCTGCTGGCCGATGCCCGGCGCGGCCAATAAACCCGACGACGACCTGATCTGAAGGAGACGGCGGTTCCTTACGGAGCCGCCGTTTTTTCGTCGGCGACCACCGCCTCCTCGTTCAGCAGGCGGCCCTCGCGGCGGGGCTTGATATAGGGCGCCGGCTGCGGCGTCGGCATATTGCCGCGCATCAGGGAGCGTCCGGCCTGAAGGCCGCCCGACAGCTGCAGGGTCAGCCGCTCCTCGTCGCGACGCCGGACGTCCTCGATGGTTTCGCGTGCCTCAATGTCCGAAGCCCCGAGTTCCTTCAGCACCTGCTCGCCAAAGGCCAGGGCCGACTCAAACGTCTCGCGGATCTGATAGTCGACCCCCGCCTCGATCAGCCGCATCGAATGGCCCCGGTCATAGGCGCGCACGAACAATTTGGTCAGCGGGAACTCCGCCCGGATCAGTTCGACGATGTGATCCGCCTGTTCGGGCCTGTCGATACAGACCAGCACCGCCTCGGCCTTGTCGACGCCCGAGGCGCGCAGCACGTCCAGCCGTGTGCCGTCGCCGTAGTAGACCTTGAAGCCGAACTGCCCCGCCGCCTGGATCATCTCGACATCGTTCTCGATGATCGACACATCGACGTCGCGTGCCAGCAGCGGCTGGGACACCACCTGGGCAAAGCGGCCAAAGCCGATGATCAGTACCCGCTCGCGCAGGTTCTCGGCCGGCTCGACCCCGTCCATCGCGCCGGGCTCCAGCGTCTCCTTCGGCATGAAGCGGCCCAGCAGCATCGTCGTGACCGGCGTAAGCACCATCGACAGGATGACAATCGCCGTCAGGGCCGCGCTGATCCGCGCATCAAACAGGCCGACCGTGCCGGCTGCGGCATAGAGGACAAAGGCGAACTCGCCCCCTTGCGCAAACAGCACCGCACGCTCGACCGCCTCGCGCTCCCGCGCCTTGAACAGCCGCGCCACGCCATAGATGGCCACCGCCTTGACCGCCATGAACGCGATCACCCCGCCGACGACCAGCTGCCAGTCGGCGACCACCACGCCGATGTCCAGGGCCATGCCGACGCTGAGGAAGAACAGGCCCAGCAGGATAGCGCGGAACGGCTCGACGTCGGCCTCCAGCTGATGGCGGAAGGTCGATTCCGACAGCAGCACCCCGGCCAGGAACGCCCCCATGGCCATCGACAGCCCGCCCAGATTCATCACCCAGGCGGCCCCGACCACCACCAGCAGGGCGGCGGCGGTCATCACCTCGCGGCCGCCATAGCGCGCCAGAATGCGGAACACCGGGTTCATGACAAAGCGCCCGGCCACCAGCACCGCCGTGATCGCCGCCAGCGCCAGACCGACCGTCTGCCACAGGGGCGGGCCCTCGACCGTATTGACCCCGGTGACCGTGGCCAGCACCGCCACCACCGCCAGCAGCGGCACGATGGCCAGGTCTTCCAGCAGCAAGATCGACACCGCCCGCTGGCCGGACGGCGCGCCCATCTCGCCGCGCTCCTCCAGCATCTGCATGATCACGGCGGTCGAGCTGAGGACAAAGCCCATGGCCCCGACAAAGGCGACCGCAGGTGACAGGCCCAGCGCCATGCCGGTGAGGGTAAGCAGCCCGCCGCAGACCGCTACCTGGGTCGCACCGAGCCCGAAGATCTCTTTCCGCAGCGACCACAATCGCGTCGGTCGCATCTCCAGCCCGATGATGAACAGGAAGATCACCACCCCGAA
>CAYNDG010000299.1:0-1954 GCA_964395805.1 uncultured Brevundimonas sp. | reverse complement strand
GCCTTTCGGGGTGACGAACGGCCTTCGTCTCGCTAGACGACGAGCGTCATGACCGACCTGAACCAACTGGAACTGGACCTGATCAACGCCATCGGCTCGGCCGAGGGTGTGCAGGCCCTGGAAGAACTGCGCATTGCGTCCCTCGGCAAGGCGGGATCCGTCTCGGGCCTGCTCAAGGGCCTCGGTGCCATGAGCCCGGATGAGCGCCGCGCAGAGGGGCCCCGCATCAACGGTTTGCGCGACCGGGTCGCGGCCGCGCTCGCCGGGCGCAAGGCGGAACTGGAGACGGCCGAGCTGGACGCCCGGCTGAGATCCGAGCACATGGACCTGACCCTGCCGCCCCGGACTGCCCGTCCGGGCAGTGTCCATCCGACCCTGCAGGTGATGGACGAAATGGTCGCCCTGTTCGCCGACATGGGCTTCTCGGTCGCCGAGGGGCCGGACATCGAGGACGACTTCCACAACTTCACGGCCCTCAACTTCCCGCCCAGGCATCCGGCGCGGGAGATGCACGACACCTTCTTCCTGACGCCCGATCCGGAGACGGGCGAGCGCAAGGTGCTGCGCACCCACACCAGTCCGGTGCAGATCCGCACCATGATGTCGACGACCCCGCCGATCCGGATCATCGCGCCGGGCCGGACCTTCCGGAAAGACTCCGACGCCACCCACACGCCGATGTTCCATCAGGTCGAGGGACTGGTGATCGACCGGGACATCCACATGGGTCATCTGAAGTGGACGCTGGAGACCTTTGTCGCCCGCTTCTTCGAGGTCGAGGGCATCGACGCGCGCTTCCGGCCGCATCACTTCCCGTTCACCGAGCCCTCGGCCGAGATGGACATCCGCTGCGACCGTTCCGGCGGCGTGCTGAAGCTGAATGAGGGCGACAGCTGGATGGAGATCCTCGGCTGCGGCATGGTCCACCCCAATGTGCTGCGCACCTGCGGCATCGACCCCGATGTCTATCAGGGCTTTGCCTTTGGCATGGGCGTCGACCGGCTGGCCATGCTGAAGTACGGCATCCCCGACCTTCGCCCCATGTTTGAAGCCGACAGCCGCTGGCTGGCCCATTACGGCTTTTCCGCCTTTTCCGCCCCCAGCGCCGCTGCCGGGCTGAGCTGACCCCTGACCCCGGACATCTCCCATGAGCACGCCCCCCATCACCAATCCGGCCGGCCGCGAACTGGTCGAACGCGACGCCTTCCAGAACGAGGCCATCTGGCTGCCCGCCATGGCCGCCCAGCACCTGAATGCCGGGACGCTCATGATCGAGGGCAAGACCTTCACCGACTGCCTGATCGAAGGGCCGGCGGTGCTGGGGATTGGCGACGACGTGCAGTTTGACGGCTGCAACATGGGCCTTGCGACCGATGTCCGGACCCTGTTGCTGACGCCGCGCGGGCCGAAGGCTGCCGGTGTGGTGGGCTTCCGCAACTGCCGCTTTCTGCGGTGCCGGTTCGCGCAGATCGGCTTCACCGGGCCCGAAGAGACGGTGGCCGAAATGGAGCGCGGCCTGCTGAGCGCCCGGGAGATCACCGACAAGGCTGCGCAGCAGGCGCAGCAGAAGGGCAAGGACGGGGCCTCGTGAAGTTCACCCTCTCCTGGCTGAAGGACCACCTCGAGACGACGGCCGACGCCACCGGCGTGGCCGCGGCCATGACCATGGCCGGGCTGGAGGTCGAGGAGGTCACCGACCCGACGGCGGCGCTGGCCCCCTTCACGGTCGCGCGGATCGTCTCGGCCGCGCGCCACCCCGATGCCGACCGCCTGCAGGTCTGTCAGGTCGAGACGGTGGACGGGCCCAAAGAGATCGTCTGCGGCGCGCCGAACGCCCGGGCGGGGCTGGTCACCATCTATGCCCCCATCGGGGCCTGGGTGCCGGGTCTCGGCGTGACCCTGGTCGAGAAGCCGGTGCGCGGCGTGGTGTCGAACGGCATGCTGTGCTCGGCCT
>CAYNDG010000298.1:1242-1984 GCA_964395805.1 uncultured Brevundimonas sp. | reverse complement strand
GGTCGCTTGACCTTGCCGAAGAAGCCAAACAAGAATTGCTGACTGCCGCCCAAGATGAGAAAACCGATTTTGTTATTGGCGACATCGGCGGCGGCAAAGCGCTCATGCACCTCACAGCGGCCCTTCCAGGCGATGATCCCAACGCCCGTCTGGGCCGCGACATTCCGCGCCAGAAACTCATCGGGGATCAGGATCACCCGATCCACGCCCCATTCCTTCGCGGCCCATTCCACCACCTGCACCGCATTGGCGCTGGTGCAGCAGATATCGGTCTCGGCCTTCACATCGGCGGTGGTGTTCACATAGGTGACCACCGGCAGGCCCGGGTAGCGCGCCTTGATCAGCCGCACATCCGCCCCGGTGATCGAGGCCGCCAGCGAGCACCCGGCCCTGAGGTCCGGGATCAGCACCGTCTTGTCGGGCGACAGGATCTTCGAGGTCTCGGCCATGAAGTGCACACCGGCCTGGACGATCACCTTCGCCTCGGACTTCGCGGCCTCCCTGGCCAGGCCCAGGCTGTCGCCGACATAGTCGCCGACCCCGTGGAAGATGTCAGGCGTCATATAGTTGTGGGCCAGGATGACGGCGTTCCGCTCGACCTTCAGCCGGTTGATCTCGACGATCAGCTCGGCCTGTGCCGGCCATTCCAGCGGCGTGACATGGTCGCGCACCTTCGGCCAGATGGCCGCCGTGGCCGCCTCTGTCGCCGGGCTCAGTCCGAATGCGCCGTCTGCCATCTCAC
>CAYNDG010000298.1:0-1232 GCA_964395805.1 uncultured Brevundimonas sp. | reverse complement strand
TATCTCCAATTGCTCGAGGAATAATATCTTCGTCACTCTCCTTTTGCTCAAAATGAGCAAATATGAGGCCCGAAACAGGACGGCGGGATCACCCCGGCCGCCCTCCTTATGCTCAGTCTTAGCATAAGTCGGCATGAACATAGCCGCATTGCCCGCGAACGCAAGCGAAACCGTCAGCGTTCGCCGCGCTCCAGCTCCAGCAGCCACTGCTTCCGCTCCAACCCGCCGGCATAGCCGGTCAGGGTGCCGTCGCGGCCGATCACCCGGTGGCAGGGCACGATCAGGGCGATGGCATTGGCGCCATTGGCCAGGCCGACGGCCCGCACGGCGGTCGGGCGACCGATGGCCGCAGCCAGCTGGCCATAGGTGCGGGTCTGGCCATGCGGAATGGCCCGCAGCGCCTGCCACACCGCCCGCTGGAAATCAGTACCGCCGGTTTCGACCGCCAGCCCGTCCAGCGCGGTGGCGTCCCCCGAGAAATAGGCCGTCAGCGCCGCCCGGACGGGGCCGGTCTGCCCGCCCTCCGACAGGTCGTTGATCCCATGCCGCAGCCGCATCAGTCGGCGCATGCGCGGCTCAAAGTCGGCAAAGTCCAGCGCATGGACCACGCCCTCCGCATCGGTGACGACCAGCATCTGGCCGAGCGGCGACTCCACCCGGTCCAGCCACAGCTCAGGCGCGTTTCGCATCGGGTCTCTCCTCGTCGATCTTCAGATACAGGGCCGCATAGGCCCGCCAGGGGCGCCAGCCCTCGGCCAGGGTCTCGGTGTCCGGATCGGGCCAGCGGTCGGCCGGCACGACGGCATCGTCGTCCAGCACCCACAGCCCCGGCAGGCGCAGTCCAGGCCGTGCGGCGACCCTCGGCCCCAGCACGGGATCCCCGCCCAGATCCCGCATCAGCGCCCCGGGGTCATGCCCCAGATCGACCACCCGCCGCACCCGCGCCAACACCCGGGGCAGGGCCTCCAGCCGGTCGGCCTCGACCCGTACCCGCAAGGCATTGCCACTGCCCGCCCGTACCTCGACCCGCCCGGCTGTGCCGTCCGTCCCTGCATCCAGTGCGCGCGACCAGACGCCGGCCTCGACCGTGTCTCCCCGGTCGGCCAGCGCCGCCATCAGGGCATCGAACTCATACGGCGGCCGCCAGCTCAGCGACAGCTCGACCCCGGCGCCGGCCTCTTCGCCCGCGCCCCGCCGCAGGGCCGAGGGTGGCCGTCCGTACAGGGCCTGAA
>CAYNDG010000297.1:0-1991 GCA_964395805.1 uncultured Brevundimonas sp. | reverse complement strand
CTGACCGAGATCCGCGACAGCCTGGGCCTGCCTGACGGGCGCCGCCGGAAACCCGACGCCACACGAATTGATCCGCCCCCGGCATCCTGAGACTGGCCACGGCGCCGCCCCCGGGCCTATCGAGGGGGCGTGAACCTCAAGAGCCTCCCCTTCATGCTTTTGTTCGCGGTCAGCCTGATCGCGGCGGCAGGCAATATGGCGCTGCAGTCGGTGCTGCCGGCGCTGGGGCGGGCGTTCGAGCTGTCCGACACCCTGGTGGCCGGGGCCTTTGCCATCTCGGCCCTGATGTGGACCCTGACCTCGCCGGTCTGGGCGCGGCTGTCGGACCGGCTGGGGCGCAAGCGCGTCATCCTGATCGGCCTCAGCGGCTTCATCCTGTCGATGAGCGGCTTCGGTCTGGCCGCCACCGCAGGGCTCGAGGGCTGGCTTCTGGCGATCGTGGCCTTTTCCCTGATGGTTGTGGCGCGCACCGTCTATGGCCTGTTCGGCTCGGCAGCCCCCATCGCCTCCCAGGCCTATGTCGCCGACCGCACCAGCCCGGCCGAGCGGACCCAGGCGATGAGCTGGCTAGCCTCGGCCCAGGGGTTGGGCACGGTGATCGGCCCGGCGCTGGCGCCCTTCTTCGTCCTGCCGCTCGTGGGGCTGGCGGGGCCCATGTATGCCTTTGCCGCCATGGGCGCGGTCGTGCTGTGGGCCGTGTGGCGCTACCTGCCCAGCGGCGATGTCGTGCGCCAGCCGACTGACCGGCTGCGCGATCCCGGCCGCGGCTTGTGGCGTGATCCGCGCATCAAGGACTATCTGCTGTACGGCCTCGCCCTGATGGCCGTGCAGGCCATCAACATCTCGGTGCTCGGCTTTCACGTCATCGACGAGCTGGCGGTCGAGGGACTGGCCCCGTCGCAGGCCCAGCCCTTCATCGGCGTAGCCATGCTGGCCGGGGCCGCTGCCACCCTGATGGTCCAGTGGGGGCTGATCCCCATGCTGAAGATGGAGCCGCGCGACCTGATGCGCTGGGGCGCCGGTCTGGCGCTGGTCGGCAATGCCATGAGTATCGCCTCGCCCGGCTTCTTCGGCGTGGTGGTCGGCTATGCCGTGGTGTCGATGGGCGTCGGCTTTGCCCGGCCGGGCTTTACCGCCGGCTCGTCGCTGTCGGTCGGCCCGCACGAACAGGGCGCTGTCGCCGGGCTGATGATGTCGCTGGCCGGCATCAGCTTTCTGGCGCCCCCCATCATCGGCGTCGGCCTGTATGAACTGATGGAGCCCGCGCCCTTCATCTTCAATGTGATCCTCGGCGCCCTCGCCCTGATCGGCTGTTTCCTCAGCCCGGTGCTGCGGGTCGGGCCGGAGGACCTGCCCGACCGCGAGGAGACACCCGGACCGGACACGGCCCCCGCCTCGCAGCCCGGGCCGGAAGGCAATCGCTAGACGGTAGTCAGCCGCCGCATCTCGTGGCACATCCCCCCCATGGATACGCGTATCGAAAAGCGAATAGGCGTCCGCACGACGGCGGAGCGCCTGTGGGACGTGCTGGTGGACTTTCCTGGCTGGAGCCGATGGAACCCCCACGAGACCGATGTCGAGGCTCATCTGGCCTTCGGCGGGCCGATCCGGATGACCGAGTCCTGGCCCGGCCTGGCGCCGCGCCAGGTCGAGGGCCGCGTCAATGAATGGCAGCCGCTGGCCCAGCTGGTCTGGATCGAGAAGCGGGGCTGGATGTTCTCGACGGTACGCTATTTCGAGATCGAGGAGCTGGAGTCCGACTCGTGCATCCTCGCGACCGGACTGATCTTTCAGGGCTTGCGCGCGGAGCTGTTCATGGACCGGCACCGGCGGATCCTGCGCCCCGCCCTCGGCGACATCTGCGACCAGCTCAAACAGATCGCCGAACAGGACCAGGCCGACATGGGGCTCAGCCTCCGGCCGCCATCGTATCCTGGATGTTGATGATGGCCGGGGTCAGGATGACGATGAACAGCACCGGCAGGAAGAAC
>CAYNDG010000296.1:0-1997 GCA_964395805.1 uncultured Brevundimonas sp. | reverse complement strand
AGCAGGATCCCGACCGGCTCGGCATGGCGCCGGTCCGCGGGCTTGGTGACCGCGCCGGAGTTGAGGAAGGCCAGCTCGCGCAGCCGGTGCTCCAGCGTCTTGAGGTCGAAATCGATGTGAGAAAAGGTCGTGACCGAAGGATAGAAGGTCACCTCGGTCCCGGTCAGGGGCTTGCCCGTGTCCTCGCGGATCGGCGCCTCACCGGTGACCTCCAGCGACTTGACCGTATCGCCGCGCTCGAAGCGCATCTCGTGCGCCTTGCCGTCGCGATAGATTTTCAGCTGCAGCCAGTCGCTGAGGGCGTTGACCACCGACACACCCACACCATGCAGGCCACCCGACACCTTGTAGGAATTCTGGTCGAACTTCCCGCCCGCGTGCAGCTGGGTCATGATGACCTCGGCCGCCGAAACGCCCTCGCCCTCGTGGATGTCGGTCGGAATTCCGCGCCCGTTGTCGGTCACGGTCACCGATCCGTCGGCGTTCAGGATCACCTGCACCAGGTCAGCGTGCCCGGCCAGGGCCTCATCGATGGCGTTGTCGACCACCTCATAGACCATGTGGTGCAGGCCCGAGCCGTCGTCGGTGTCGCCGATATACATGCCGGGCCGCTTGCGAACGGCGTCCAGTCCCTTGAGAACCTTGATGGAATCGGCGCCGTATTCGGGCATGTCGGCAGTCGGGTCGGTCATGAAGTCGGTCAACAAGACGCCCGCCTGGCGGGCCTGAAAAACAGGAGCGGACACGAAAGGGTGGCCAGACGAATCTGCCTCGTGTCGAACCGGCTAAATATACAGGAAATTCGGCGGGAATTGCGAGGAAAAGGGGGCGGTCAGCCGCTACCGAAATCCGCCTGATCAAGGACCGCACCCAGATCCCTCGACCCATGCAGGATGCGCCAGACATCGGTGTGGTCGGGACGCTCGGAATAGCAGATCAGATAGGGAAATCCGGACACAGCGAATGTGCGAAGGCCGGGACGCCCCAGCCGCTGCCCCAGCAGCGGAGAACCGATGCCGGGAGCATTTTCCAGTTCCCTGAATGCGGCCATCACAGCGTCACCGAGTCTGAGCGCCACCGCAAGTCCGGCCTCGGCAAGGTAAAAGTCTGAAATCTGATCGAAATCAGCCGTGGCCGCCGCGCGGGGCCGGACCGGCTTTCGCGTCATGCCGCGCCGCGGTTCGCCTGTGCCCGTACGCGGTCTCGCTGACGCTGCCAGTAAGCCTCATCGACAACCGGCCCCAACGGAGAGTTCCCGCCAGCGTCTACCAGAGCCCGCACATCCACGATCGCCTTCTGACGCCGGACGAGATCGCGGACGTATTCGCTTGCGGAGGCATACCCCCCGTTGGCGATCTCAACGTCGATAAACGCCTTCAGATCGTCGGTCAGGGAGATGTTCATCGAGGTCATAGCCATGGGCCATTCTACCCCGAGGTCAGAAAATGGCAAAATCTGCCAGTGGATCACTTCACGACGAGGGCACCCCCGGCCACGCGCACGAACCGGGCCCGCCCCTCCAGACCCTCGAACAGCACCCGTTCCGTGCCGGTCATGAAGGCCTGCAGGCCGCGCTCCCGGCCCAGTGCCTCGATCTCGTCGAACAGGGCCGCGCGGCGGTCGGCGTCGAGGTGGGCGGGGGCCTCATCCAGCAGCAACAGGGGCCGTGCCGTCTGGTCGGCCAGCCGCGTGATCTGGGCCAGGATCAGATTCAGTACCAGGGCCTTTTGCTCGCCGGACGACCCTTCGGCCGCCGGGCGGTTCTTCTCGCGGTGCAGCGCCGTCAGGTCGGTCCGGTGCGGGCCGAACAGCGAGCGTCCCGCGGCGCCATCCCGCGCCCGGGCAGCGCGGAAGCCGTCGCGCAAACAGGCCTCGACCGTCTCCGCATCCTCGCCCGCCCCCGTGCGCCGCTCGGCCTCGCCGGCCAGACCCAGATCGGCCTGGGGGAAGGGCCGTCCCGCGCGGGCGTCGATGGCATCCTGCAGCGCCGATCTGGG
>CAYNDG010000295.1:0-2000 GCA_964395805.1 uncultured Brevundimonas sp. | reverse complement strand
TTGAGCATACGAAACTGGATGCCCGACACATCGGCCAGACGACCCATGATCCCATCCAGGGCGTCGATCTCGCGGACCAGATGCCCCTTGCCCAGCCCCCCGATGGCGGGGTTGCAGCTCATTTCGCCGATGGTGTCGAGGCGCTGGGTCAGCAGGACGGTACGGGCGCCCGCGCGCGCAGAGGCCGCCGCCGCCTCGCAGCCGGCATGCCCCCCTCCAATGACGATGACGTCAAAACGCTTCATGGGCAGGCACATAGGACAAAAGCCGGGGGTTCGCCACCACGATGCCCCCTGTTTCACGTGAAACTATTTGCCGATGCAGAAGGTGGCGAAGACTTCGCCGAGCACGTCCTCGACCCCGATCTCACCGGTAATCCGGGACAGGGAGTCAGCCGCCCGCCGCAAGTCCTCGCCCGCCAGCTCGGGCGCGGACGACAGCCGCGCCCCAGCCGCCTGCACCGAGGCGAGAACATCCTCAAGCCGGCGACGGTGCCGGGCCCGGGTCAGGGCGGGGAAGTCTCCCCCACTGAGGTCGCGGGCCAGGCGGGCGCCCAGCCAGCGCTCAAGCTCCCCCATACCCTGCCCATCCGTGGGAGACACGCACAGGGTCTCCAGATCCGTCGAGCCACCCGGCCAGTCCACCCTGCCGAGGTCCGCCTTGGTGCAGACCCGGAGATCCCCCGGTCGCACGAGATCGACGGCCGGACCGTCGGCCATATCCCCCGGCGCCACCACCCAGAGACGGAGATCCGAGGCTTCTGCACGGGACAGGGCCCGGCGGATCCCTTCCGCCTCGACCGGATCCTCGCTCTGGCGCAGGCCCGCCGTGTCGGAAAGGGTCACGGCATAGCCACCAAGGATCAGGCTTGCGTCCAGCACGTCCCGCGTCGTGCCCGCGATCGGCGTCACTATGGCCGCATCGCGGGCCACCAGCGCGTTAAACAGGGAAGACTTGCCCGCATTGGTCTCGCCGATCAGGACGATCCGGTAACCGTCACGAATCCGCTCGCCCCGTTGACCATCTGCCAGAGCCCTCCGGAGGTCGCGCTCCAGGCCGGCCAGTACCGGTACCGCCCTCTGCGAAAGGGCATCCGGAACGTCCTCGTCCGGAAAGTCGATCTCGGCCTCCACGAGGGCGAGAGCCGCCAGCAGGTCGCGCCGGAACCCGGCATAGACCTCTGCGAGGGCGCCCCCCAACTGGCCGAGCGCCTGGGTGGTCTGTTCGGTGGTCTCAGCGTCGATGAGATCGGCCACCGCCTCGGCCTGGGTCAGGTCCAGCTTCCCATTCTCGAAAGCCCGGCGTGTGAACTCTCCCGGTTCTGCCGGGCGAACGCCCAGCCGGGTCAGGGCGATGCTGACCCCCTCCACGACCGCCCGACCGCCGTGCAGGTGCAGTTCGGCACAATCCTCGCCGGTATAGCTATGGGGCGCCTTGAACCTCAGGACGAGGGCCTGATCCAGAACCCGCCCGTCATGGCGAAGCGCGCGGACCACGGCCTTCCGGACCGGGGGGCAACCGGCCTTGAGATGGGTCAGAACCCGGTCGCAGTCGGGGCCGGACAGGCGAATGACGGCCACAGCTCCCCGACCCGGGGGCGTGGCGACGGCGAAGACCGTATCCGTCACCGGTCCCTCACCGGGTCGCGGCTTCCATCATCCGACGGAACTGTTCCTGGGCCTGAAGCCCAAAGCCGGTCCCCATGCTCATCCAGGTCTTCATCAGCTCTTCGGGCTGCATGGCGGCCATATTGTCAGCCATGCGCTTTTGCATCTCGGCGACCATGGCTTCGTTGAGCGGGGTCACGTCCGGAAGCCCGAGGAAGGCGCGCGCCTCGGCCGGAGTGCAGTCGATTTCGACATTGACCTTCACGATGGGGCCTCCTGTTTCACGTGAAACATGCCCTCAAGCCACGAGCAATCGCATTGCACGCGGCAGGGCAGATATCAGGTGTTCATCGACTGGAAGAAGTCGCCGTTATTCTTGGACTGACGCAGCTT
>CAYNDG010000294.1:0-2017 GCA_964395805.1 uncultured Brevundimonas sp. | reverse complement strand
CGCGTCAGGCCTGGTACCGCGAGGACCGGCTGCGGCGCGAGGCCCTGCTGCTGCGCGATATCGGCATGCTGTCGCACTATATCTCGGACGGCTCACAGCCGCTGCACACCACCATCCACTACAACGGCTGGGACCGCGATACGGACAATCCCGAGGGCTTCACCCGTTCGCGCCAGACGCACGGCCTGTTCGAGGGCGAGTTCGTGCGCGACCGCGTGAACCTTCAGGGCATTGAGGCGGCGATGACGGCGCCGTGTCTGGACGGCTTCGACCTGCGCACCCGCACCGCCGACTATCTGCTGGTCTCGCTGGCCGAGGTGGTGCCCTTCTACCGGCTGGAGAAGGCGGGGGCCTTCGTCGGCACGGATCCGCGGGGCGTGGACTTCGCCACCCGGAGGCTGGCGGCGGGCGCCAGCGAGCTGCGCGACCTGATCGTGCTGGCCTGGCGCGAGTCGGGCACGCGCTCGATCGGCTGGCCCGCGATAAAGGTCGCCGAGGTCGAGGCGGGCACCGCCGACCCGTGGCTGTCGATGATCGGTCAGGACTGACGGGTGAGCGAGCCCGCCGCGCCGACACCGCCCGTCATCATCCTCGACAAGCCGCAGCTGGCCGACAACATCGGGGCGGTGGCGCGGGTGATGGCCACTTTCGGCCTGTCGGCACTGCGGCTGGTCAGCCCGCGTGACGGCTGGCCGCAGGACCGGGCCTGGGCCACGGCCTCGGGCGCCGACTGGGTGCTGGACAGCGTCCGGGTGTTCGACAGCGTCGCCGAAGCGGTCGCCGATCTGAACACGGTGTTTTCGACCACGGCCCGCCCGCGCGAGACGCGGATGCCGGTGCGGACGCCGCGCGAGTCGGCGCGCCTGCTGTATGACGACCGGGCCTCGGGGCTGAGCGTCGGCCTGCTGTTCGGCGGCGAGCGGGCGGGGCTTGAGACCACCGACATCGCCCTGACCCAGGGCATCACCACCATTCCCATCGACCCCCGACACCATTCGCTGAACCTGGCGCAGGCGGTGGCGATCAATGCCTATGAGTGGCGGACGCTGATCCTGGATGCGCCGCCGCCGCGCTTCCGCGAGGGCGACCCGCCCGCGTCGAACGACCTGCTGGTCGGCATGTATGAGCATCTGGAGACCGAGCTGGAGGCGGGGGGCTTTTTCCATCCGCCCGAGAAGAAGCCGTCGATGAGCCAGAACCTGCGCGTCATGCTGGGCCGGGCCGGGTTCAGCGCGCAGGAGGTGGCGACCTTTCGCGGGGTGATCCACGCGCTGGCCAGGGGGCGCGGGCGGCTGCTGGCCCGGATGGCGGCGAAGCGCGAGGCGGGCGAGGCCTAGCCCTTTGCCTGAAGGGTCGCGACAAACGCCGGGACGACCTCCGTCGCGGGGCCGTGGTGCGTCTCGTCGAACAGGTCCGAGATCAGCGAGGGTTCGAGGTTCAGCTCGACCGTGCGGACCCCGGCGTGGCGCGCGATCTCGACAAAGCCCGCCGCCGGATACACGGCCCCGGAGGTGCCGATGGCGATGAACAGGTCGCAGGCCTGAAGCGCGTCGTGGATGACCTCCATCTCGAGCGGCATTTCGCCGAACCAGACGATATGGGGGCGCAGGCGCCCTTCGGGGTGGTGGGGCGAAAGGCTGTCGACCGTCAGGTCGCCGGGACAGTCGCTGATGCGGCCGGTGCGGGTGCAGGCGGCCTTCAGCAACTGGCCGTGCATGGGGATCAGGCGAAAGCCCGGGGCGGGCGTCACCTCGGCATGGGCGCGGGCGTGCAGGTCGTCGACGTTCTGGGTCACCAGGGTCAGGGCGCCGGACCAGTGGGCGGCGAGGTCGGCCAGGGCCCGGTGCGCGGCATTGGGCCGGACCTCGGCCAGCTGACGCCGACGGGCGTTGTAGAATTCATGGACCGTCGCCGGGTCGCAGGCGAAGGCCTCGGGCGTCGCCACATCCTCGATCCGGTGCCCCATCCACAGACCGTCCGAGGCGCGAAAGGTCGGCACGCCGGATTCGGCCGATAT
>CAYNDG010000293.1:0-2025 GCA_964395805.1 uncultured Brevundimonas sp. | reverse complement strand
ACCATCGCGGGATACTGGAGCGCGACGCCGGACGGCGCGGACATCCTGTCCCGCCAGAACCGGCAATGGCGGGACGGCGAGGGCGAGATCAACTGGGTCGAGCCGTGGTCGGCCGCCTTCATCAGCTGGGTGATGTGCGAGGCGGGGCTGGGCGAGATGGCCCAGTTCGAGCGGGACATCTCGCACCGGGTCTATATCGATCAGGCGATCCGGGCGCGCGACGGCGAGCGGCCGGCGGCCGCCTATATCGCCCATGATCCGGGCGAGGTGGCGATCATGCCGGGCGACCTGCTGTGCAACTCGCGCGGCGGGGTCAACTATCGGAATCTGGCCGACAGGCGCCGTGATCTGGGCCGCTATGTCGGCAGCCATTGCGACGTTGTGGTGCGGGTGGGCGAGGGCACGGTGGCGGTGATCGGTGGCAATGTGCTGAACGGGGTCAGCCTGACCCTGTTGCCGCTGGTGGCGGGGCCGGGCGCCTACCCCGCCGTGGTGTCAGGCGCCGATCTTGAGGGCGCGCGCACGATGTTCGCCCATCTGTCCCTACAGGCCGATCCGGTGGAGGCGACCGCGCTGGACGCCTCGCCGACGATCCGGGCGCTGAACCCCTAGCCTGTCCCGGCCGCGTTCTCCTTCGCCTTGGCGACCGTCATCTCGGTGATCAGGGCGAGGGGAAGGGGTTGGTCCTTGGGGAACTGCAAAGCGGATACGGAGCGCTTGTAGGGTTTCAGTCGATCGGCAAAGGCGTCCCATACCCGGTTCGGCGGCGGCGACGACAGGGTGTAGTGCCGGGTATAGGCCGAGAAATAGTAGAGCCAGCCATGCAGCCTGAAGGCCGGAATGCCGTAGCTGATGACCTCCTCGGCCTCGGGGGCGCCAGCCCGTATCGCGGCCCGGATCGCCGTAAGGTCCCGCTGCTCCGCATCCGGAAAGGACGCGATGTAGTCATCGACGGTCTCAAACTTGCGGGCGGCCATGGGCTGGCTCCGTTGGATATTCCGAAGGGTTGAACCCTTTGCGCGCCAACGGCAAGTCAGCCGCCGATCAGGGCCAGCCACTCGTCCTCGGTCAGGACGGTGACGCCGTGCTTTTGCGCGTCGGCCAGTTTGGAACCGGCGCCGGGGCCGGCGACCAGATAGTCGGTCTTCTTCGACACCGAGCCCGAGACCTTGGCCCCCAGCGATGAGGCGCGTGCCTTGGCCTCATCGCGGGTGAAGCGTTCCAGCGAGCCGGTGAAGACGACGGTCTTGCCGGTGACCGGACTGTCGGCCTCGGGGCGTTCGGCGTCCTCGATGGTAGTGAGCTCGGCCTCCAGCGCCTCGACCACGGCACGGTTGTGGGGCTCGTGGAAGAAGTGGGCGACCTCGCGGGCGGCGACGGGGCCGATGCCGGCGACCGAAGCGATGCCGGTGAGGGCGAGGCCGGGACCCTCAAGCCGGGCGATGTCGGCAAGGCGGCGGATGCCGGGCCAGTCGGACGCGCGATCAGCTAGCGCCCGTCGGGCGGGAGAGGCGAGGCCGGGGAAGGCGAGGCTGAGTTTCTGGTCCAGCGGCGCATCGGGCCAGGGATCGGCGTCGGCGAGCTCGACTTCGGACAGGATCGACAGCACGCGGGCCGATATGCCGTGCCCCTCGGAAAGGCGGGTCCAGGCCTCGGTCGGAATGCCGGTCGAGGCCTCGATGCCCGCTGCCTTGAAGGCCGACCAGCTGCCGAAATGGCGGGCCAGCAGCAGCGAGGTCTGGTCGCCGATGTCGGGGATGCCGAGGGCGTAGATCATACGCTGCAGGGTGATGGTGCGGCGGGCGTCGATGCCCGCGACCAGATTGCCGACGCTGGTCTCGCCATAGCCGTCCTCGGCCCGGAGTTCATCGAGACGTGCGGTGTCGCGGGCGAGACGGAAAATGTCGGCGGGCTCGCGGATCCAGCCGCGGTCGTGAAAGGCGGTCAGTTGTTTCTCGCCCAGGCCCTCGATGTCGAAGGCGCGGCGGCTGACGAAATGTTTGAGGCGTTCGACGATCTGGGAGG
>CAYNDG010000292.1:0-2027 GCA_964395805.1 uncultured Brevundimonas sp. | reverse complement strand
CCGTCCAGCTTTTCGACGACCAGCACGTCGCCCGGTTGAACCCGGTATTGCTTACCGCCGGTCTTGATTACCGCGTACATATCGAAAGCCTCAAAGCCTGAACGCATAAAGATAAGCGCCCGCGAGGGACCCCCGCAGGCGAAGAGCGGCGACATATACGGAAGGGGAGGCGCGAGTCAACGGACAAGCGTGCATTCGTCGCGCGAGGCGGGCCTGATCCAACTGTCCCGGGCAGAATCCGGCCCGTCCCCTCGACCGTTATAAGGTAACGCGCTAAGGGCGTCGCGATGTCGCCGTCCGACTTTCAACCCTCCTTGCTGGTGTCGCTGCTGCTTGGCGGCTTTGTCACAGCGTTCCTGCATGCCGCCCTCCCGACCCACTGGCTGCCGTTCGTGCTGGTCGGACGGGCGCAGCGGTGGAGTCTCGCCAGGACCCTGTGGTCGGTACTGGCGGCGGGGCTGGCCCATATTGCGGTGACCGCAGCTGTCGGAGGCCTGATCGTGGCCGCCGGACTGGCGCTGGATCGGTGGGTGACCGGACTGCTGCCGTGGCTGTCCGCGGGTCTGTTGTTCGCCCTCGGCCTCTTCTATCTGGCACGCTCCATGCTGAGAGGGCCCGGGCCTGCGGATGGCCCGACCCTTGAGGCGCCCGAGCCGAGGGTGTCGCAGGCGGCAGCCTTCTGGGGCCTGGTGGCGGTCATGGCGGCCTCGCCGGGCGAGGTGCTCTTGCCGCTGTATCTGTCTTCCGCTGAAGAGGGCCTGTTGGTGCTGGGCCTGCTGACCCTGATGTTGGCGGCGGGGACGGTGCTGGGCATGACCTTGTTCACCACCCTGGCCCGGGCCGGAGCCTCGATCCTGCGCCTCGAGCGCTGGGCGCGTTACGAGGGCGCGATATTGGGTCTGGCCCTGATCGGTCTGGGGCTTCTCGTCGTTCTGCACCAGCACTAGGGTCCCGCCATGGCCCATGACGCGCACGACTGCACCGAAAAGCCCCAGCATGCGCACGGGCACAGCCACGGGCATGGGCACACCCACGGTCATGGACACGATCACGGGCCAGTCGACACGGGCGACTGGCGCTATCTGGTCGGCCTGAGCGTCAACCTGTTGTTCGTCCTCATCGAGTTCACAGCGGGTGTCATTTCCGGCTCGACCGCCCTGATGGCCGATGCCGGACACAATCTGTCCGATGTGCTCGGGCTGGCGATGGCGGGCGGGGCGGCCTGGCTGTCGCGGCGAAAGGCCCGTGGGTCGCTGACCTATGGCTACCGCAAGGGCACGGTTCTGGCCGCTCTGGCCAATGCCCTGCTACTGATCCTGGCCTGCGGCTGGATCGGCTGGGAGGCCGTCCAACGATTCATCGATCCCCAGCCTGTGGCTTCGGGCGTCATCATTGCCGTGGCCGGCGTGGGCTTTCTGATCAACCTCGGCACGGCCCTGCTGTTCCTGAAGGACCAGCACAAGGACCTGAATGTGCGCGGGGCCTATCTGCATATGATGGCCGATGCGGCGGTGTCGATCGGCGTGGTGCTGGCCGGCGGGCTGATCTGGATGACCGGCTGGTCGATGATCGACCCGATCTTCAGCCTGGTGATCGTGGCCGTGATCCTGTGGTCGACCTGGGGGCTGCTGAAGGCCTCGGTCAATCTGGCACTGGACGGGGCGCCTGCGGGGATTGCGGTGGACCGGGTGCGCGAAGGCCTGCTGGCGGTGCCGGGGGTTACGGCCGTGCATGACCTGCACGTCTGGGGCCTGTCGACCACCGATGCGGCCCTGACTGCCCATCTGGTGCACGAGCGCGCGGATGCCGCGGCCCTCCTGGCCGAGGTGCAGGCGCTGGCCCGTCACACCTTCCACATCGACCACGTCACCATCCAGCTGGAGAGCGAGCCCCTTCACGACTGTCCGCGGTGCTGAGGGCCTTTTCTTTCCGGCCGGGACGCTCCATCTAGCGCCCATGGAAAAGACACCTGTGACTGTGCTGACCGGCTATCTCGGCGCCGGCAAGACCACCCTGCTGAACCGCAT
>CAYNDG010000291.1:0-2066 GCA_964395805.1 uncultured Brevundimonas sp. | reverse complement strand
GCACCCAGCTTCTCGACCGCCGCGACGATCTTCGCCGACAGGGCCTCGATCCCGGCCTCGGTCAGGGTCGCCTGATCGGGCTGGATCGTCACCTCCAGCGCCACAGACTTGTACCCCGGCTCGACGCCCTTCCCGCGATAGACGTCAAAGACGGCAACCCCGGTGATCAGGGTCTTGTCGGCCCCCTGGACGGCCCGGACCAGATCGCCCGCCGGCACCCGCTCCTCGACCACAAAGGCAAAGTCGCGGCTGAGCGGCATCAGGGAGGACAGCTTGGCCGGGCCACGCGACTTGGTCTTCGCGCCGCGCGGTTCCGGCAGGGCCTCGAGGATCAGCTCAAAGCCCAGCAGGGGCGGTTCGGCGTCCAGCACCTTCAGCGTCGCCGGATGCAGGGCGCCGAACTGGGCGATGACCGCCTTCGGTCCCAGCTGGACCCGCGCCGAGCGGCCCGGGTGCCACCAGCTGTCCGTAGGGCTGCGCTCGGGGTCCTGAACCGTCTGCAGGCCGGCGGGCGCACCCAGCAGGGTCAGCAGGCGCATCAGGTCGCCCTTCAGCTGGAACAGCGGGTCCTCGCCCGCGCCGCTCCAGTGGCGGGGGGCATGGGGGGCCACCACGACCGTGATGGCCGTGCGCTGACCGGCCGGGCTGTCGTCGCGATAGACCGGCCCGATCTCGAACAGGGCCACATCGGGGTGGCCCCGGTCGGCATTACGCGCCGCCGCCTGGATCAGATTGGGCAGGATCGACGGCCGCATGCAGTCCAGGCCCTGGGCGATCGGGTTCTCGACCATCAGCCGGTCGTCCCCGCCGCCAAAGGCCCGGGCGATGTCCTGGCTGGTGAAGGACCAGGTGACCGCCTCGGCATAGCCCTGGGCGGCCAGCGCCCGGCGGGCCCGGCGCACCCGGGCCTGCAAGGGCGACAGCAGGCCGGCGCTGGGGGCTCCCAGATCCGGCAGGGGGGTGGACGGCAGGGCGTCATAGCCGACGATCCGCGCCACCTCCTCGATCAGGTCGGCCGGGCCATGGGCATCGGCGCGCCAGCTCGGCGGGGTCACCGTCCACGGCTGGCCCGTCTCGACGGCAAAGCCGAGCGCCGTCAGCACCTCGGCGGTGCGGTCCGGGCTGACGTCCAGCCCGGTCAGACGCCCGACGCGGGCCGGGTCAAAGGCAAAGGCTTCGGGGGCGGCCGGGGCCTCGCCCGCGACCACGACCTCGGACGGCTCGCCGCCGCACAGGTCCAGGATCATCCGGGTGGCCAGCTCGATCCCGGGCGCCACCGTGCCGGGGTCGACCCGGCGGGCAAAGCGGTACTGGGCGTCCGAGCTGATGCCCAGCGTCCGCCCGGTCTGGGCCGTCGCCAGCGGGTCGAACCAGGCGCTCTCGAGGAAGACGTCGGTCGTGGCGTCCGAGCAGCCGGTGGTCTCGCCGCCCATGACGCCGCCAAGGCCGATGGCCCTCTGGCCCTCGTCGTCGGCGATGACGCAGATGTCGGGGGCCGCCGCATAGGTCTTGCCGTCCAGCGCGGCCACGGTCTCGCCCTCGGTCCCGCCCCGGGCGACCACAGTCTGGCCCTTCAGGCTGGCGAGGTCATAGACGTGCAGCGGCCGGGCCCGGTCGTAGGCGATCAGGTTCGTGACATCGACCAGCAGGTTGATGGACCTCAGGCCAATGGCCGCCAGCCGCCGTTGCAGCCACTCGGGCGAGGGGCCGTTGCTGACGCCCCGGATCACCCGTCCGGCGAAGACCGGGCACAGGCCGGGCGCCTCCAGCCGGATCGACACCGGACAGGGGAAACGGCCCGGAACCGGGGCGATGGCGGGGGTCCTCAGCCGGCCCAGACCGGCGGCAGCCAGATCGCGGGCGATGCCGTCCACGCCCAGCCAGTCGGGGCGGTTGGGGGTGACCTCGAAATCGATGACCGGCTCGGCCCCGAACACCTCGGCCGCCGGCGTGCCGACCGCGAGGTCCGCAGGCAGGTCGAGGATGCCGTCGCTGTCGCCGGGCAGTTCCAGCTCGGCGGCCGAGCAGAGCATGCCATTGGACTCGACCCCACGCAGCTTGGCCTT
>CAYNDG010000290.1:1941-2088 GCA_964395805.1 uncultured Brevundimonas sp. | reverse complement strand
CCGACATGATGGTCTCGGTCGAGGAACAGGTGCCGCTGATCATCACCTCGCTGGGTGCGGTGCGCGATGTGGTCGATGCGGTGCACGGCTATGGCGGGGTGGTGTTCCACGACATTGCCAATGTCCGCCACGCCCGCCAGGCCGCCG
>CAYNDG010000290.1:0-1876 GCA_964395805.1 uncultured Brevundimonas sp. | reverse complement strand
TCAACCCCTCTGCCCTGATCGAGGAGGTGCGCAGCTTCTATGACGGCACCCTGATCCTGTCGGGCTGCCTGTCGACCGGCCGCGACATCGCCGCCACCCGCATGCTGGGCGCCGACTTCGCCTATATGGGCACCCGCTTCATCTCGACCACCGAGTCCATGGCCCAGGGCGCCTACAAGCAGATGATCATCGACGCCGGCGCCTCGGACATCACCTATACGCCCGCTGTCTCGGGCATTCCCGCCAACTTCCTGACGCCGTCGCTTATCGAGAACGGCATCGACCCCAAGAGCCTGCCCGAGCACAAGCTGGACATGGCCGATGAAGCCAAGGCCTGGAAGACCGTCTGGTCCGCCGGCCAGGGCTCGGGCGGCGTCCACGATGTGCTGCCGGTCGCGAAGCTCGTGGCGCGCATGCAACAGGAATACCGTCAGGCCTCGGAGCAATTCGCCAGAGACAGCAACTTCGGCTAAGGGGGCGGCGTTTATCGACCGCCTGTTCTGGAGCACCCATGCGCCTCGTCCTGACCGCCCTGATTGTCGCCGTAGCCACTTCGGCGAGTGCCGCGCCAGCCGTGGCCCAGAGCCTGTCCGGAGGCAGCTGGTCCTATGGGCTGGGTCTGCAGTCCGACAACCGTTCCAAACAGGTGTCCAAGTCGGGCACCGACCCGTCCGCCTGGGGTCTGGCCGAATGGAACAGCGGCGACGGCTTCTACTATGTCCAGCCCGCCTTCCAGACCGTCGACAGCATCGGCTCCGACATCGAGCTGGAACTGACCTTCGGCATCCGGCCGCAGGTCGCGGGCTTTGATCTCGATCTGAACGTCTCGCGCAAATGGTATGTCGACGCCGATCCGGGCACGGACGATATGTCGTGGGAGTTCACCGCCGACGTCACCCGGGCGCTGGGCCCGGTCGAGGGCAAGCTCCGCATCCAGCACTCCCCGGACAGCACCGGCATCAGCGAGGCCGGCACCTGGGTTGAGGCGCGCGCCAGCTGGGATGTGACGCTGGACACCGCCCTGTCGGCCGGCATCGGTCGCCGCGAACAGGACATGGCTCCCGACTACACGGGCTGGGACGTGGGCGTGACCTGGCGTCTGACCCCGGCCATCGACCTCGATCTGCGCTACCACGACACCGACGCCGACCCGACCCTCCTGGGCGACCGCTATGGCTCGGCCCTGGTCGCCGGGGTCGGCTTCTACTTCTAAACCTTGGCAGTAGTCCCTATATAGGGGCATGACCTTTCGACCCACGACACTCGAGCGCGCCTATCAGCTTGCGCGCGAAGGCCGCTGCAGGACCGTCGGCGACATCAAGATCCAGCTGAAACTCGAAGGCTATGAGCGGATCCGCGAGTCCCTGTACGGCGGCACCCTGAACGCCGCCCTGCGAGAGCTGTGCCGCGCGCACTACGCCCCGGCTGACGGCGCTGTAGAACCCTAGCCCAGCGCCTGGTCGAGGTCGGCGATCAGGTCGTCGACGTCCTCGACCCCGACCGACAGGCGGATCAGGCTGTCGGTGACACCGCCCGCCTCGCGGACCTCCTTCGGCACCGAGGCGTGGGTCATGATGGCCGGGTGATTCACCAGGCTTTCCACCCCGCCCAGCGACTCGGCCAGGGTGAAGACCTCGACCCGCTCCAGCACCTTGCGGGTCCGTGCCAGATCGCCGTCGATCACCACACTGACCATGCCGCCGAACCCGCCGGTCATCTGGCGCGCCGCCAGTTCGTGCCCGGGATGGCTGATCAGGCCGGGGTAGATGACCCTCGCCACGCCCTCGCGGGTCTCCAGCCAGCGGGCCACCGCCATTGCGTTCTCGCAGTGGGCCTTCATCCGCAGGCCCAGTGTCTTCAGCCCCCGGTTGGCGAG
>CAYNDG010000289.1:0-2104 GCA_964395805.1 uncultured Brevundimonas sp. | reverse complement strand
GGCGGCCTGACCGGCCTCCCAGCCCGCCTGGCTGGGGACGACGTCAGGGGCGGGCACGGACGTGGCGCAGGCCGACAGGGTCAGGGCGGCGAAGGCGGGCAGGGCGATATGGTGCAGCTTCATGCGAGCGACGCTAGCAGGCCCGACTTCGGAGGCAAGCGGCATCAGTTGGGACGCACGACCATGCAGGTGACGTTGCGCGCCGACAAGGTCTCACAGGCCGCGCGGGCCTGTTCCTCGGTGAAGCCGGTGAAGCGCGAGCGGTACCAGCCGGAGGATTCCTCGACCGACCGTCCGCTGCCCTGGAACGTCGAACGGAAGCGGCGGTTGACCTCGGTCAGCCAGTCGTTGGCGACCGTGCGGTCGCGGAAGGCCCCGACCTGCACGGACCAGCCGCCCGCGGCGGGGGCGGGCCGGCGGGCCGGCGTGTCGCTGTTCAGGCGTGAGGTCGTACTGGACGGCACGACGGCGGGGCCCGAGGTGAGGATGACCTCGGGGTCGCGGTCGCCCATTGCCTGGGCGAGGGCGGCCGGGGGCGCGGCGGCCTGCGACGACGGGGCAGGGGGTTGGGGCGCGGCGGACGCATAGACCACCGGCGGTGCGACCTCGGGCCCGATGCCATAGCCCTTCTGCTCGAAATAGAGCTGGGCGACCTCGATCCGCTCACCGCGCGCGCGCTTTGCGGCGATCTCGAAGCCGGTATCCATCAGCTCGGCGACGTGGGCGTTGCGGGTGGCGCTGGACCGTCCACCCAGCACGACGGTGATCAGGCGACGTCCGTCGCGCACGGCCGAGGCAGCAAGGTTGTAGCCCGAGGCATTGATGTAGCCGGTCTTGATGCCGTCATAGCCCCCACCGGCGCTGAGCAGGCCGTTGGTGTTGCGATAGTCGCGGCCCTGATAGGTCCAGCTGGAGACACCGAAAAAGCGGTAGTACTGCGGATAGTCGCGCATGACGGCGCGCGACAGGATGGTGATGTCGCGGGCCGTGGTGATCTGGCGGCTGTCGGGCAGGCCGTTGGCATTGACGAAGCGGCTGTCGGACATGCCGAGCGCCTCGGCCTTGAGCGTCATCATGGCGGCAAAGCGCGCCTCGGACCCGGCGACATGTTCGGCGAGGGCAGTGGCCATATCATTGGCCGAGCGCAGGGCCGTGGCCTGGATGGCGTCGGCGACGGTAATGGTCTGACCGGCGGCGAGGCCCAGTTTGGACGGCGGCTGGGAGGCGGCGCGCGGCGACACGCGGATCACGTCGCTGAGCTGGATACGGCCCTCGCTGATCGCCTCGAACACCAGATAGAGGGTCATCACCTTGGTGATGGAGGCCGGATAGCGGCGGCTGTCGGCATGGCGCGCGAACATGACCTCGCCCGTCTGGGCATCGACTACAATGGCCGCATAGCGCAGGTTTTCGCGACTTTCGGCGGCGGGCGTGAACGCGCCCGGCAGGGGGCCGACCGTCAGCAGCGACAGGGACAGGAGAAGAACGACCGTACGCCGGAAAAGAAGGGTCATGGGCGGTTTCTGCCTTACTGGATCAGGGCCTGCGGATACACGCGACCCCTCAACACGCCGGAAGGGCCGCACAGGCGGAACGAGCTTACCCTATCATGAAGATTGCGGGTTTCACGGGGGTTAAGACGCGGTCAACGACTTGTGATGGGGGGCGGGGTGCGGCAGTGGCCGGGCGGGAAAAGACCGTCTGGATGGTCTGGATGGTCTGAAATCGTCACACCGGAGCCCTCCCCCTCGATGGGGGAGGGTTGGGTGGGGGTGCTGGCAGGGTAGTTGACGGGTTGCAGCTGATACGGGGGCGTCTCCTGCGTCTGAGCATTGGCCGTTGTGCGGGCACCCCCACCCCCGCCCCCTCCCCCATCAAGGGGGAGGGGAGGCGCATTTTTACCGTCTGAACCGTCTGAATGGTCTGATTTGCCAGCCAGCGACCGCGCCATGGCCCGGATATCGGCGACCTGGGCTTCGAGGGCGTCCATGAGGGGGTTGGGCTTGGGTGCGGGCGGGGGCGCGGGTTTCGCCACCGGCTTGCGCGCCATGTCCAGCAGGGTGCGGTGGAGGCGCATCCAGCGGCCGGCTTCGGTGGCGTGGCC
>CAYNDG010000288.1:0-2106 GCA_964395805.1 uncultured Brevundimonas sp. | reverse complement strand
CCCCCCCCCCGGGGGGGGGGGGGCCCGCGTGGGGGGGGGGGGGGCGGCCTCAAGCACCGGCCGCCGCGTCTCACTCAGCGCCCGGTCCAGCCGCGCCTGGGCCGAGCCGACCGCCGCATCGATGCGCGCCACCTTCTCCTCCAGCAGCGTATCGGACGACGCCTTCTTCTCCAGCTCGGCCAGCCGCGCATCATTGGCGCCCTTGAAGGCTTCGAACGCGGCCATGACTTCATGCATGGCGGCGCGCGTCTCGGGCGAGCCCGAGACCGTCTTGGTCTCTTTCATGGTATCTCCAGTTTCAGGAACCGCCGAACGCGGTTAGGGTAAGCAGATGCGCCTGAGCCCATCCGCATCAGTGCCGGGTCGCCTCATCTGCAGGCTTGCGGCAGTCGTCATCTCGGCCGGGCTCTTTGTGACACCCGCCATGGCGCAGACATCCCCGCCCTTCGACCTGGTCGAGGAGTTTCAGGACCTCTGTCTCGAGCCTGACGGCAACCTCGAATGGGCCGAGGAGTTCGCGGCCGACTATGGCTACCGCCCTGCACAGGAGCGGGCCGAGGCCTTCAGGCCGCTCGGCAACGACAGCCACGCCAGCTACACCTACGTCTGGGCCCGCCAGGTCGAGGGTCGTGACGTCCAGCCGCTGGCCCGCCCCGGGGCCTTTGTTCGTGCAGGCCCGATCACAGCCTTCTTCAACATGTGTTCGGTCTCGGCCCGCGGAGAAAGCCGATCAGCGATCCAGCGGCGCATGTCCCGCCTGCTCGACATGGATTCTTTCCGTCAGAAAGGCACCTCCGTTTTCGCCTGGATGCCCGACGGTGAGGACCGTCGCCCGATCCGTCGCAACGCGTTCGAGAATGCCTCGGCCGTGACCCATTTCGAACGCGGCATGCGGATGGTCACCCTCACCCACACCGACGATCAGGTCATCCTCACCTATTTCGCGCCCGGCCGGGACTGCCGCGTCCTCACTGTCTACGATCCCGACGAACCCAACATCTACTGCGACCGCATCGAGGATCGCGGAGCCTATCGCAGGCGGCGGTAGCACCTCTCGATCCTGCTTCCCATCTGCCGCCCGGTGCGGCAGTCTCACCCTCCTGACGGAGGGAATTGTCATGCGTGTATCGACACTCGCCGCCGCGCTTATCCTGGCGCTGGCTTCACCGCTCGCGGTTCAGGCCCAGGATCCGGCCCCGGCGACCGCCACCCAGCCCGCCGCCGACCCGGCCGATGTGGCCACGCCCGAGGCCCTGATCACGGCTGTCTATGACGTCATCTCCGGCGACGCCGGCGTGGCCCGCGACTGGGACCGTTTCCGCTCCCTGTTCCATCCCGCCGCCCGCCTCATTCCCTCCGGCGTCCGCCCGGACGGTACCATTGTGGCCAGCAGCCTGACCCCAGAGGACTACGTCACCCGCGCCGGGTCCCAGCTGGAGCGCGACGGCTTCCACGAGATCGAGATCGCCTCCACATCCGAACGCTTCGGCTCGGTCGTCCACGTCTTCTCCACCTATGAGGCCCGGCGCAGCCTCGACGACGCCGAGCCCTTCCTGCGCGGCATCAACAGCTTCCAGCTCATGTTCGACGGCACCCGCTGGTGGATCCTTACCATCTACTGGCGCGCCGAGGACGACAGCCTGCCGATCCCGGCCGAGTATCTGCCCTAGGCACGGCCCTCGCGCGCGGCCCGGTCGAACAGGGCCGCCGCGACCAGCCAGCCGGTGACAAACACCACCGTGACCCTCAGCGGCAGATCCTGCGCCGTCGCATCGGCATAGATCGCCAGACCGACCTGACCGACGGCCAGCGCCAGCATCACCAGGCTCAGCCCGCGAGGCCTGAACCGGGCGATCAGGGCACCGACCATCCCGACCGCCAGCACGGCCCAGACCCGGTCATTGGCCGGATTGGCCTCCGACCCGATCAGGCCCACGGCCAGATTGCCGACGCCCAGCACAAAGGTCGTGCCGATCGCCACCGCCGCCCCCAGCCGATACGCCAGACTGTCCGACGCCCGCAGCACCAGCTCCCCGACCCCGCAGGCGACCGCCAGCAGCACCCCCATCAGGGCAAAATCAAACAGGCTCCACTGCACCTCGCTCG
>CAYNDG010000287.1:0-2114 GCA_964395805.1 uncultured Brevundimonas sp. | reverse complement strand
TTGGCGTCCTCGCCCAGGGCCTCGACGATCTCGGCGCGGGTCATGCCGATCCGCAGGAATTCCCAGCCCTCGCCCGTGAGATTGGCGCCCGTCGTGGCGCCGGCCGTCGGCCGGGTCGCTGCGGGCGGTGCTGTGGGATCGACCGGCGTGTCGGGTTCAGGGCTGCAAGCCGCCAGCAGGGCGACCATGCCGAACGCGCCGAACAGCGGCTTCAGGTGATGTGACATGTAGTGGCTCTCCCTCGTCGGCAGCGAAACGCACAAAGCGCCGCCCGGTGCCCCGGACGGCGCTTGAATGTACAGACAGGCAGGTGTCGCCTGAGCGGTAGACCTAGTCTTCCCTGGGCGTCAGGACCTGGCGGCCGCGATAGGTGCCGGTCTTCAGGTCGATGTGGTGCGGACGCTTCAGTTCGCCCGTGTCCTTGTCCTCGACATAGGCATTGGTGCCCAGCGAGTCGTGGGCGCGACGCATGTTGCGACGCGAGGGGGATACTTTGCGCTTCGGAACGGCCATGTCCGTCTCAATCTTGGTTAGAGGCACCCGATCGGGCGCGAAAACAATTGCGGCGGCCCAATATCCCGAAAAAATCGGGGGAGCCGCCAGCGGAGGGCGGCTTATGCCTCAACCGGCGCCGGAGTTCAAGCGCCTGTGCGCGCCAGCCATTCCGCCCGCGAAACGGCGTAAAAATAGCTGTTCTTCCACTCGCCGTCGACATTCCAGGTCCGTTCGGCAAAGCCGGTGCGACGAAAGCCAAGACTCTCCAGCAGGCGAATCGAGGCGGCATTGTCGGGATCGACGTCGGCCGTGGCCTCGGCATGGTCGGTCAGGGCGAACAGGCGATGCAGGACCGCGACCACCGCTTCACAGGCAAGTCCCTGCCCCCAATGGTCGGGGTGCAGGATGTAGCCGATGTCCGGCGCCGCAAAGAAGCCGGCCTTGCCGATCACCTGACCGTCGCGCTCGATCAGGAAGTCGAGGCCGGAGTGCTGACGGGCGATCATGCTGTTCAGCCAGTCCCGCGTCTGCTCCAGCGTCTCGTGCGGGGGCGACGACCACCAGGTCATGGCCTCGGGTCGGGTGAAGACGGCGTGCAGGGCGCCGAGGTCGTCCGTCCGGGCGGGCCGTAGCACCAGCCGGTCGGTGACGATCCGGTCCAGCGGCTTTTCCAGCACGGTGAAGGCCAGATCGTCGCGCTTCGGCAGGCCGAAGCGGGGATCGGTCGCCGGGAACGGCCGGGTCTCGCCGGTCAACCGGTAGCCGCGCCGCTGATACCATTCGATCAGCTCGTGCCGGTGGACGATGACGGTCATCTCCATGCGCCGGGCGCCGAGATCGCGGAAGGCGTGCGCCTCGGCTACGGCGATCAGGCGGCGGCCCAGCCCCCTGGCCTGCAGGGCCGGATCGACGGTCAGCATGCCCAGATAGGCCAGACCTTCGCCGCGATCGGTGATGTGGACGCAGCCGGTCAAAGCCTCGCCGTCGGTGGCGACCAGCACGACCTGACCCGGTGTGGTGATGGCGGCGAGGAGCGAGGCTCGGTCGATACGGCTGCCGTCCAGCAGGTCGGCTTCGTGTGTCCACCCGCGCCGGGCGCTGTCGCCCCGATATGCGGCGTGCACGAGGGCATAAAGCGCCTCAAGGTCGTCGGGTGTGGCGGGGCGGACCTCAGACATGAAGGCGATCCGCGACGATTTCGCCAAGAGCCAGCGAACTGGTCAGGCCGGGGCTTTCAATGCCGAACAGGGCCATCAGGCCATTCACGCCGTGTACCTCGGCACCGTGAAGCTGGAAATCGGGCTGCTCCTCGCCCGCGCCATGCAGTTTGGGCCGGATACCGGCATAGTCAGGAACCAGTCGTTCCGCTTCAACGTCTGGCCAGAAGCGACGGATGTAGTGAGCAAACATCTCCCGCTTGTCCGGGTCGACGGAGTAGTCCTCGGTGTCGACGAAAGCGAGATCGGGGCCGAACACCCCCTGCCCGCCCAGGTCCTTGCGGTAGTGGGTGCCGAGCGCGCCAGCGATGGGCGGCGGATAGATCAGACGGTTGAAGGGCGCCGGACCGGTCAGGCGGAAATAGATGCCCTTGCCGAAATGGCCTTCGGGGATGCGGTCGG
>CAYNDG010000286.1:277-2145 GCA_964395805.1 uncultured Brevundimonas sp. | reverse complement strand
GGTGTGGTGCGGGTCCATGGGGTCCTCCCTCAGTCTCAACCGGCCAGTGTGCGGGCGGTGGGAGGCAGGGCGGGGAAAACGGTCCGGGAAACGGTCGGGGTGTTGAAAGGACTGGGGAATTTGGCGGCGGCCATGATGGCTGAGGCGCTCGACCCGGCATGCCTTCTCCCCTCGGGGGAGAAGGGCGAGTTGAAGGGGTTCATCACAGCGGACACAACGAGGCCACGGCGGGCATAGCGGGGGTGTGCCGGGCTCGACCCGCTGTGTTCGTTGTGAAAACGCCGTGGTCGCTGTGATGAACCCTGGTGCGCAGAAAGGCGAGACTCAGCCCTCTCCCTTCAGGATCGCCTCCAGTCCTTCGCGGTAGCCGGGGTAGCGGGGGCGCCAGCCGAGTTCGGCCTTGGCGCGGGCGTTGGAGAGGCGTTTGTTGTCGAGGTAGAAGCGGCGCATCGAGTCCGAGACCGAGGGGTCGGTCCAGTCGATCTCGGGCGGCAGGGGCAGGCCCATGCGGCGGGCCGTCCATTCGATCACCTCGTCGGCGGAAGACGGGTGGTCATCGCACAGGGTGTAGGCCCGGCCGGGGTTGGGCCGGTCCATCGAGGCCTTCAGGCCGGAAACGACATCGTCGACGTGGATACGGTTGAAGACCTGACCCGGTTTTCTGACGAGACGGGCCGTCCCGTCCCGCAGCCGGTCGACCGGCGAGCGGCCCGGGCCGTAGAGGGCGGGCAGGCGGAAGACCTGGACGGTCAGGCCCATGCTCTGGCCCGCTTCCAGCCATTCGGCCTCGGCCCGGACCCGGCGGGCGCCGGTCAGGCTGGAGGCGTGAAGGGGTTGGTCCTCGAAGGCCCAGGCCCCGGCCCGGTCGCCATAGACAGCGCTGGAGGAGATATAGCCGACCCAGTCGGGCCAGGCGCCCGACGCCGACAGGGCCGGGATCAGGGCTTTCAGTCCCGGACAGCCCGAGGGTTCGGGCGGGGCCGTGACCAGCAGGGTCTGGACTTCGGCCACGGCGGCCTGAAGGGCTACGGCATCGTCGGGATCGACCGCGTGAAAGCCCGCCTCGGTCAGCTGCGCCCGGGTCTCGGGCGAGCGCGAGGTCAACCAGGCCGTGCCGCCGTGGGCGAGGACATCGCGGCCCATGGCCTGTCCCAGCCAGCCACCACCGAAGATCAGGATCGACGGGGTCGGGCGCGGGCGGGACGGGCTCACACGTGATCCGGGATCAGGCCGTGCGCAGGTGGGCGGCGGCGGTCGCCGAGACGACGGGTTCGGACTTGAGCGCCTCGGCGCGCCGGGTGTTCCAGCTGGAGACGCAGGGGATTTTGGAGCGGTCGGCCCGGTCGGCATAGCGGCGGGCGATCTCGGTCACGTCCTGCATCAGGCCCTCGGCCAGGGTGATGGGTTTGAGGCCCAGCTCCCGGAACTGGTCATTGGCGACGACCAGCTCGTTCTCGTCGGCTTCCTGACGCGGATTGGGGACATTGTGGATTTCGGCGCCGGTCATGCCCGCGACGAGTTCGGCCAGGTCGCGGACGCGGCGGCTCTCGGTCATCTGGTTGAGGATCTTGACCCGGTCGCCGGCCCTGGGCGGGTTCTTGAGCGCCAGTTCGACGCAGCGGACCGACGGTGTCCTGGATATGGATGAAGGCGCGCGTCTGGCCGCCCGAGCCGTGGACGGTCAGGGGATAGCCGACGGCCGCCTGGATCAGGAAGCGGTTCAGGACCGTGCCATAGTCGCCGTCATAGTCGAAGCGGTTGATCAGACGTTCGTCCTTGCGGGTTTCCTCGGTCTCGGCGCCCCAGACGATGCCCTGGTGCAGGTCGGTGATCCTGAGGCCGTCGTTCTTGGCGTAGAACTGGAACAG
>CAYNDG010000286.1:0-231 GCA_964395805.1 uncultured Brevundimonas sp. | reverse complement strand
GGAACAGGATTTCCTGCTCGGCCGGACCGAAGTCGGTCTCGACGGTGACCTTCAGATAGCCCTCGGGGATGCGCAGGCCGGCCGTGGTGTAGCCGTAGACGCCCATGGTGCCGAGGTGGGCGAGGTGGACGTCATGGCCACTCTCGACCATGGCGGCCAGCAGGTGGTTGGTGGCGTTCAGATTGTTGTCGACGGTGTACAGCTTGTGCCGCGCCGACTTCATCGAATAGG
>CAYNDG010000285.1:0-2176 GCA_964395805.1 uncultured Brevundimonas sp. | reverse complement strand
AAAGCCCCGCCTTTTCAACGCCCCTGCCGGTGGCCACCCCCGTCTGCCCGACCGGGTCGCGGGCTGGCGTAGACTGTCCGGTTAGCCACTCCCCCTCACGGCACGGAGGCCAATCCAGACCCTTCAGACGGTTCAGACAGTTCAGACGGTCTAATTCCGTTTCAGACCATTCAGACCATTCAGACGGTGTTTTCGCCGGGACCGTCTGACTTGACCTTCGGCCCTGATGGTTGCACCCCGGACGCCTTGCTTTGCGGAGGCGACCATGCGCGCGACCACCCCCCTTGCCGGCCTGATCGGCGGACTGTTTCTGGCATTGGCGGGCAGCGGGGGCGCGGCCCTGGCCCAGGACATGCTGATCCGGGGCGGGCCGATCCATACCGGCGTGGTCAGCGCGCCGACCGCCGAGGTGGTGCTGGTCCGCGGCGGCCGGATCGTCTTCGTCGGGGCCGAGGCGGGCCTGCCCGATCATGCCGGGGTGCCGGTCATCGACCTGGAGGGCGCGGCCCTGTTCCCCGGCTTTACCGACGGCCACGGTCATCTGGATGGCATCGGCGCCCGCGAGATGACGCTCAACCTCGAGGGCTCGGCCTCGGTCGATGAGGCCATGGTGCGGCTGGAGGCCTGGGCGTGGGAGCATCCCGAGGGGCCGATCATCGGGCGCGGCTGGATCGAGACCCACTGGCCCGAGGGGCGGTTCCTGACGCGTCAGGATCTGGATGCGGCGGCGCCCGGGCGGATCGTGCTGCTGGGCCGGGCCGACGGCCATGCGGTGGTGGCCTCCTCGGCCGCGCTGGCGGCGGCGGGCATTGATGCCTCGACCGTGGCGCCTGCGGGGGGCGAGATCCTGAAGGATGAGAACGGCCAGCCCACCGGCCTGCTGGTCGATGCGGCCGAGGGCCTGGTCGCGGGCCTGATCCCCGGCGAGACGCGCGAGACGCGGCGCGAGGTCTATCGCGCGGGCTTTTCGGTCTATGCCCGCTATGGCTGGACCGGCATCCATTTCATGAGCGCGCCCTGGGCCGATGTGCCCCTGCTGGAGGAGATGGCCGGAGAGGGCGAGGCCAGCATTCGGGTCTACAACAGCGTCACGCCCGACGGCGCCGCCGCCCTGTTCGCCTCCGGCCCCCGCTCGGTCGCCGACGGCCGGGTCATCACGCGGGCGGTCAAGATGTACGCCGACGGGGCGCTGGGCTCGCGCGGGGCGGCCCTGTTCGAACCCTATGCCGACCGGCCCGACACCACCGGCCTGATGCAGATGACACCCGCCGAGGCCGTGCCCGTCTATGAGGCCGCGCTGCGCTCGGGCATCCAGATCGCCACCCACGCCATCGGCGACCGCGGCAATGCCTCCGTGGCCGACTGGTACGCCGAGGCGCTGGAGTCTGTGCCCGCCTCCGAGCGTCCGAACGGCGCGGATGTGCGCTGGCGGATCGAGCATGCGCAGATCCTGCGGCCCGAGGATTACCGCTGGTTCGTGGACCTGCCGATCATCGCCTCCATGCAGCCCAGCCACGCCATCGGCGACCTGCATTTCGCCCCGGCCCGGCTGGGCGATGCCCGCCTCGACGGCGCCTATGCCTGGCACAGCCTCGTGGACCTGGGCGTGATCGTGGTCGGGGGCTCCGATGCCCCGGTCGAGCGCGGCGATCCGGCCATTGAATTCTATGCCGCCGTGGCCCGGCGTGACCTGACGGGCTTTCAGGGCCCCGACTGGCGCCCGGGCGAGGCCGTGGACCGGATGACGGCCCTGCACATGTTCACCCTGTGGCCGGCCTATGCCAGCTTCCGCGAGGACGAGCTGGGCACGATCGAGCCGGGCAAGCGCGCCGACTTCACCGCCTTTGACCTCGACCTGATGACCGCGCCCGAGGCCGAGCTGCCGAACGCCAGGGCCGTGCTGACCATCGTCGACGGCGAGGTGGTCTACCGCGCGGGCGAGGACACCAGCAGGCCCTGAGCCTGCAGCGTCGCATCGGCGTTTTCGGTGACGCTGATCGCGACCGCCTCGATGCCGTGCTGGCTTTGAAGCGCGGCCAGCCAGCTGAACAGCGCCGCCGTCGGCGCCTGTTGTGCGGCAAAGGCCAGACCGCCGTCGTCGCCGGGCGACAGCTCGACCGCCAGCCCCTGGGCCTCGGCCAGTGGACCGGCCACCTCGGCCAGCCGGGCGGGATCC
>CAYNDG010000284.1:0-2204 GCA_964395805.1 uncultured Brevundimonas sp. | reverse complement strand
CCGAAGAACAGCTGACGCCGCCGGTCCGGATCCTGTCCGCCACCGTAGTGGGCGAGGTGCCTGCTCCGTGCCATCCATGAACACCGACTGGATCGGGATCGGCAAGGTCCGGGCACGGGAGACGGGGCAGGGGGTCGAGATCACCATCGACGGCCTGACCACCCAGGCCAAATACTACAAGCCGCTGGTCTATGAATTCATGCGCAAGGAATGGCGCGGCGCGCGGCCCTCATGGGGCGACCACGTCGTCGAGATCGATATGGAACATGTCGGCGAGCCCCCGCACATGGACCTCGACAATCTGGCCAAGGCCTTGCTGGACGCCATCAAGGGCTATCTGTTCCACGACGATGCCCAGGTCGCCCGCCTGCTGGTCCAGCGCCACGAGGGCGAACGCGAGCGCATCACCATCCGGGTGTTTCCAAGACCCTGACCTAGGGGACGATCGTATACCCCGGCGGGGCCTGGGTTTCGACGTGGTTGGGGTGATACATATCCAGGAAGATCACATTGGTTGCCGGCTGTGAGCCGGGGCAATCGACCTGATAGCCATCCATGATGGTGCCGTAGGGCCCGTCCCCCGCACTGCCGATCCGATGGAACGTCGGAGCCTTTCCATCGGCGCAGCGAAGGCGGGCAAGATAGGCTCTTTGCCCGGCTGGCATATTCACACGTACGGGATTTTGCTCTGTGCCGAGGGGATGGGCGGATGCCGCGACTGCAACGCGCGCCGCCCGACCTTCAGGGACTCCGCCAAACATGTCGGCGAAGGGATCGTCAGCCTCCATGCCAGAGGCACATCCTCCCAGAGCCAGGACAGCAAGGACGGGTGCAAGTCGCTTCAGCATTCAGACCTCCCGGGACACGGAGACAGGTTGGAACCGATAAACGGCTGATGCAAGGGACGTTCAAATCAGGCATCGGGCCCGATCGGCGGATAGCGGTCAAAGGCCGGGATCTGGTCGAGGGTGGCCATCCAGCCGATGCGTTCGGCCGTCTGGATCTGGGCCTGGATGGGCAGGGCGTCGGGGTCATCCAGCGTGGCGCCCTGAATGTCGGTCATGCCCGGAAAGATGACCTCATTCGTATAGAACAGGCCGGTCCCGCAGGTGACGCAGAAGGACCGCCGTCCATGCCCGGAGGAGGCGTACGTCCGGGTCTCACCCGTGATCGTCAGGCTGTCGGTCGGCACCAGACACCAGCTTACCGCCGGGGCGCCAGAAGACTTTCTACAGTCGATACAGTGGCAAAGCGCATGGTGCTCAACCTTGCCGTCCGTCTTGTAACGCACCGCCCCGCAATGGCATCCGCCCTCGAGCATGTCATCCTCCCTCGCTCAGATGTTCCGCAAATGTTCCACGCCTGACGGGTCGTGGCAAGCGGGGAAGAGGGCCTCAGCGGCGGAAGGCGTAAGTCGTGGACAGCAGCGGTGCGATCTCCACGCCGACCACGGTCTGCGGCTCGGAGGCCGGACGCAGGCCTTCCTCGCGTTCCCGCCGCGACACGCAAAGGGCCGTCTGGTCGGCCAGGGCGAGGAAATGCGGTGCGGTCGGCAGGCTCTCGAGTACACAGCCGTCAAAGTAGGGATAGGTCGCATCCTCGGAGCAGCCGAACGACGACCGGTCCCGCCGCGCGGCGCTCATGATCATCCGGTTCGGGGACGCCAGCCGGTCGGTGAACACGCCCGAGAAACAGGCCGACACGATCACCACGGTCGGCCGCGTGCCGCACCAGCCGTCGATCCGCCGTGCCATCTCATCGGGACTCATCAGGCGGTTAGGGCCGAATACGATCCCGCGCGGCGACCCGTGCGAGGTGAAGTACAGGAAACACCCGCGCGTCGCCTGTTCCGCATTGCGGCCAATGGCGTTCAGGGCCTGATCGGCGGTCGTCGGATTGGGCACGTCGGGGCGCAGGGTGAAGTCGACCATATTGCCCCGCGCGAAGCCGACATCCTGAAAGCCCGCCACCAGATCGCGCCGCGCATTGTCAAAGGCCTGGATCGGCGTGCCCCGGCTGGTGGTCCAGTCCGCCGCCACGATCGACGCGGCCCAGCCGTCGAACGCGCCCTCGGCGGTCTGACTGCTCGAGGTCGTCGCACAGGCCGCCAGCGACAGTCCGGCGATGAGCGTAATGACGGCACGACGGATCATGATGAGACTCCCCAGCCCGATCATTGTTCTGCGCCATTGATCCCGTCGAAA
>CAYNDG010000283.1:0-2214 GCA_964395805.1 uncultured Brevundimonas sp. | reverse complement strand
CCTATGCCGGCCAGCCGCATGTGGCGCGCAATGCGCCGTGGGACGGCGGCTTTGTCTGGTCGCGGGCGCCGGGCGGAGAGCCGTGGATCGCCACGGCCGTCCAGGGCGACGGCTGTGACCTGTTCTGGCCCTGTATCGACCACCCGATGGCCGAGCCGGGCCGGGTCGACCTGCACATCACCGTGCCCTCGAACCTGTCGGCCCCGGCCAACGGGCGCTTCCTCGGCAAGGAGGACCACGGCGACGGCTGGACCACGTGGAACTGGACCGCGCGCCAGCCCAACAACTATGCCATCTCGCTGACGGTCGGACCCTATGTCGAGATCGCCGGGACCTATGAAAGCCGGTTCGGCAACACCATTCCCCTGCATTTCTGGCACCTGAACAGCACCGATCCGGCCAAGGCCGCGGCCCTGTTCGCCGAATTCCCCGAGCAGCTGGCCTTCTTCGAGGCCAAGATCGGACCGTTCCCGTTCGGCGATGAGAAGATGGGCGTGGTCGAGACCCCGCACCTGGGCATGGAGCACCAGACCATCAATGCCTATGGCAACAACTACCGCAAGGATCAGAACGGCTATGACTGGCTGTTGCAGCACGAGCTGGCGCATGAGTGGTTCGGCAACCAGCTGACCAACGTCAACTGGGACGACATGTGGCTGCACGAGGGGCTGGGCACCTATATGCAGCCCCTCTATGCGGGATGGCTGAACGGCGAGCAGTATTATCAGGCCGCGCTGCTGGAGCAGCGGCTGGGTCTGGCCAACCGCTTCCCCATCGTCTCCGGACAGCCGATGACCGAGGAACAGGTCTATGAGGACGACCGGGGCCCCGGCGGCGACATCTATCGCAAGGGCTCGCTGATCATGCATTCGCTGCGGATGCTGATCGGGGATGAGGCCTTCTTCGGGTCGGTAACCCGGCTGGTCTATGGCCGCCCCGACCCCCGGCCCGGCAATTTCGAGCCGCGCTTTGCCTCGACGCCCGACTTTCTCGCCATCGTCAATGAGGTCACGGGTCAGGATCTGGGCTGGTTCTTCAACGGCTATCTCTATCAGGCGGCCCTGCCCGATCTGGTCACCCAGCTCGAGATCGACATCAGCCGGCAAAACGGCGATCGGCTGGTGATGGAATGGGTCACCGGCGACGGCAGCGTCTTCCCCATGCCGATCGAGGTGTCGGTCGACGGTCGCATCCTGACCGTGCCCATGACTGACGGGCGCGGCGCGATCACCGGCCTGGGTCCGCACAGCCATGTACTGATCGACCCGCAGAACAAGGTGCTGCGCCGACTGGACAATATCGATGAGTTCGAGGCCTGGCGGGCGACCCAGCGTCGTCGCTAGGGCTCAGACCCCGTCGCATCAGGGCTCCAGCTCGATGTCCCAGTAGAGATAGTCGAGCCAGCTGTTGTGCAGATAGTCGGGCGGAAAGCGGCGCCCGGCATCCTGGAGTTGCCAGGCGTTCGGCCGGCGCGGCGCGTGGCGGATCGGCATGCCGGCCTGTTGCGGCGTGCGGCCGCCCTTTCGGAGGTTACAGGGCGGGCAGGCCGCGACGATATTCTCCCAGGTCGTTCGCCCGCCGTGCGAGCGCGGCACCACATGGTCGAAGGTCAGCTCGCCTGCCTGGCCGCAGTACTGGCAGGTGAAGCCGTCACGCAGGAAGACGTTGAAGCGGGTGAAGGCGGGGGAGCGATCCTGATCGATATAGGTCTTCAGCGACACCACACTGGGCAGCTGGAATTCCATCGACGGGCTGCGGACGACCTTGTCATAGACCGAGACCACATCGACGCGATCCTGCCAGACGGCCTTGATCACATCCTGCCAGGGCCGGATCGACAGCGGATAGTAGGACAGGGGCCGGAAGTCGGCGTTGAGCACAAGGGCAGGCCAGCCGGAGGGCGTACGCGGCGCCGTCATGCGCCCGGGGCCGGCCTCGATCGGCCCACCACCGGCAAGGGCGGACCCCGACAATGCGGACAGGGACCGGGACATCAGACGCCCCCGTTGCGCACGGAATATGAACAAGCGACCGGACTGAAGACGACTTCCTCCACGCTGACAGGAGGAAGCTTATCGTCGATTCGAGGCCACGGCCATGACGAACAGATGTCGGTTCCGTGAAGTCGCAGCCGTCACGGCGCGCGGACGCGGCTGGGGAAGGACGGGAGGCTCCACCCCCAGACGAGGGCGCCGGCGCGCAGGGCGAAACCGA
>CAYNDG010000282.1:0-2221 GCA_964395805.1 uncultured Brevundimonas sp. | reverse complement strand
GTCAATACCAACGTGGGCGCTCTGATTGCGCTCCAGAACCTGAACGCTACCAACGCCGAACTCGCCGTCACCCAAAACCGGATCAACACCGGCAAGAAGGTGGCCAGCGTGAAGGACAACGGCGCCATCTGGGCTATCGCCCAGGGGCAACGTGCCGACATCGGCGCCCTGGGGGCGGTCAAACAGTCGCTCGACCGGGGTGTCGCCGCGGTCGACGTCGCATTGGCGGCGGGCGAGACGGTCTCCGACCTCTTGCTCCAGCTGAAGGAGAAGGCACTGGCGGCGACCGATGCGTCGCTGAAGACGGCGGCCCGGGCCGCGCTGAACGAGGACTTCAAGGCGCTGCGCGATCAGATCGCGACGGTCACCAACAACGCCGAATTCAACGGGATCAACCTGCTGAACACAGGTGCCACCGGTTTCAACGCCCTGGCCAACGCGCAAGGCAACGCCACCATCACCGTGGGAGCGGAGGTGATGGCGCTGGGAAGCACCAACGTCAGTGTGTCCACGACGCAGTCGATCGAGACCCTGACCAAGGCGACGGCCTCGCTCACGGCCGTCAACAACTCCATCGATGCGGTCTCGGGCGCGCTGGCGCGTCTGGGCACCAAGTCGAAGGCCCTGACCACCCACCTGACGTTCGTCGGCAAGCTGACGGACTCGCTGGAGTCGGGGGTCGGGAATCTGGTCGATGCCGATCTGGCAAAGGAAAGCGCCAAGCTTCAGGCGCTGCAGACGAAGCAGCAACTGGGAGTTCAGGCCCTGTCCATTGCCAACCAGACTCCGCAGCTGGTCCTGTCGCTGTTCCGATAGGTTCGAAAACTCAAGGCCGGAGGGTTCGCCCTCCGGCCTTTTCATCAGAAGATGCGTGTCGCCATCTCCCAGAGGCCCACCAGGACGCGGCTGACGGTTTCCCAGACCAGCCAGGTAAAGGTGGCCATACCGGCCGAGATCACCCAGCCGATCAGCATCATCACGCCGTCCTTCTGCATCAGGCCAAAGCCGAATGCGGCGACAATCAGCGACGGGAAAAGGTTGAAGCCGATCAGTGGCAACATCAGGACCGCCGCCCAGATCACGCACATCAGGCCGATCAGGGCCTCGGACAGGTCAGAGCTCATGAAGCTGAGGCGGGGGCGGCTGAATCGCTCTACCCGCTGCAGACGGCTCTTCACCTTCTCCGCAGCTTCGGCGAAAGCCGGGCGCGGAATGTCGCGCTTCATGATCCAGCCGGGCAGCCACAGCTCGTCCCTTCGGAACAGAAGCTGCACCCCGATGATCATGATGGGCACGCCCAGCACAGTGGTCATTCCCGGTATCACGCCGATGACCGCGCTGAGCAGTCCCAGCGTCAGCAACAGGGCGCCGAACCCCCGCTCTCCGAAGGTTTCGACCAATTCTTCCATGGGCAGGATGGGGTCGTCGACCGCGCCGACGTCCGTCAGGACCTGGGAGAAGGGGCGCGCTTCGAAGGAGTTGGAATTGTCGTTCATGAGCCGTCGCCGAACAGGGTCATGCACTCTCTTGGCCCGTATCGCGTCGCTGCGCCACTTAACAAAACGAAATGCTGGCCTAGGCGGACTGTTCCATGTCGACGTCCAGCCCCTGTTCGCGGACCTTGCGGTAGAGGGTTGAGCGGCCGATGCCGAGCCGGCGGGCGATCTCGGACATGTGGCCGGCATAGACCTCGATGGCGTGCTGGATCAGGTCGCGTTCGATTTCCTCGAGTGTCCGGAGGTGCCCCTTGCCGTCGAGGATGCGGATCGGTGTGTCGGGAGCAGGGGGCAGGTCAGGGGCCAAGGCAGCCGGCGTGGCTCCGGGCGCGGCATCCAGTTCGGGCGTCGGCATGGCCACGCCCGAGATGGCCGGGAAGTCGTGCGGTTTCAGGAAGGGCCCGTCGGCCAGCACAATGGCGCGATAGACGGCGTTCTCCAGCTGGCGGACATTTCCGGGCCAGTCGAAGGCCTTGAGCAGGTCGGCGGTCTCGGGCGCGCAACCGACGACGCGCTTGCCTTCCTCGACATTGAAGCGGCCGATGAAATGGTCGACCAGGGCGGGGACATCCTCGCGACGGTCGCGCAGGGCCGGGGCCTCGATCGGGAAGACATTCAGACGATAGAACAGGTCCTCGCGGAAGGCCCCGCCCTCGACCTGTTTGGCCAGGTCGCGGTTGGTGGCCGAGACGATGCGGACATCGACCCGGACCGGGCGCTTGGAG
>CAYNDG010000281.1:0-2233 GCA_964395805.1 uncultured Brevundimonas sp. | reverse complement strand
CCTCGGCCCTGTTCCTGCTGATCAACAACCTGCTCGGCATCGCCGTGGGCTTCTATTATTTCGGCTGGATGAGCGATCTGCTGGCACCGCAGTTCGGTGAGGAAAGCCTGCGCTGGGCCATCTATACCGGCATGGGCTTCTATGTGCTGGCGGCCGTGCTGCTGATCGGCGCCTCGCGGACCCTCAAGAAGGACTGGATCGACTGATCCTTTGACACCAGACCGGCTCCGCCTGTTGCGCCTGCGAACGGGCGGAGCCTATAAGCCTCGCAATCTTCCCCACCAGCGGACGCGACGGTTTCCATGAATATTCACGAGTATCAGGCCAAGCAGGTTCTGAAGGGCTTCGGCGCGCCGGTTGCGGCGGGCGTGGCCATCACCTCGGCGGACGAGGCCGAGGCCGCCGCCCGGTCCCTGCCCGGTCCCCTCTATGTCGTGAAATCCCAGATCCACGCCGGTGGCCGCGGCAAGGGCAAGTTCAAGGAACTGGGCGCCGACGCCAAGGGCGGCGTGCGTCTGGCCTTCTCGATCGAGGACGCGGTCAAGCATGCCCGCGAAATGCTGGGCAACACCCTGGTCACCGCCCAGACGGGCGACGCCGGCAAACAGGTCAACCGCCTCTACATCGAGGATGGCGCCGACATCGACCGCGAGCTCTACTGCTCCCTGCTGGTCGACCGTCAGCACGGCCGCGTCGCCTTTGTCGTCTCGACCGAGGGCGGCATGGACATCGAGGCCGTCGCCCATGACACGCCCGGGAAGAGCCAGACCATCGTCATCAACCCCGAGGCGGGCGTCACCGAAGCCGACGTCGCCACGCTGAACGCGGCGCTCAAGCTGGACGGCGCTGCAGCCGAGGACGGCAAGACCCTGTTCCCGATCCTCTACAAGGCCTTCCTCGATACCGACATGTCGATGCTGGAAATCAACCCGCTGATCGTCATGGAAAACGGCCGCCTGCGCGTGCTGGATGCCAAGGTCAGCTTCGACGGCAATGCCCTGTTCCGCCACCCGGACATCCTCGCCCTGCGCGACGAGACCGAGGAAGACCCCAAGGAGATCGAAGCCTCGAAATGGGACCTCGCCTATGTGGCGCTGGACGGCAACATCGGCTGCATGGTCAACGGCGCCGGTCTGGCCATGGCGACCATGGACATCATCAAGCTGTATGGAAAAGAGCCCGCCAACTTCTGTGACGTCGGCGGCGGCGCCTCCAGGGAAAAGGTCGCGGCGGCCTTCAAGATCATCACCGCCGACCCGCGCGTCGAGGGCATTCTGGTCAACATCTTCGGCGGCATCATGCGCTGTGACGTGATCGCCGAGGGCGTGGTCGCGGCCGTCAAGGAAGTGGGCCTCAAGGTGCCGCTGGTCGTGCGCCTCGAAGGCACCAATGTCGAACAGGGCAAGCGGATCCTCAACGAATCCGGTCTCGCCATCACCGCAGCCGACGACCTCGACGACGCGGCGCAGAAGATCGTTGCGGCGGTGGGGTGATGCTGGCCGGGCTCGTTCTGAGTGCCGGGATAACGTTGGCGATGCCCCAGCCCGGCGACGCCGCCACGCAGCTGGTGCGCGAGGCTTGCGTCGGCACCGGCATGCAGAAGGTCGCCTTCGAGCGACTCGGCCGGGAACGCCGATGGCGACCGGCCCCGCTCGCGACGCCTTTGGCCGAGCCGGGAGCTTGGTTTGCCGGCTTTCAGACGAGCGACGCTCTGATCACACTGTCGAGTACTCCCAATCGTCCCGGCACGCCTGACGTCAACACCGTCGCATGCACGGTCATGTCAAGCGACATCCGTGATGGCTGGCTTACTGCGGTCGAGGTTCTGGTCGCGGAGATGGGACTGGATGTAGTTGACGTGGTGTCTGCCTTGCCGCCTACAGAGGAAGTGCATGTCTGGTCCGACGGTCCCGGAGGACAGACCTTGATGGTCACCTATATCCCCGAGCGGCGCAGACTCTCTATTGCCTATATGACAAGAGTCCCCGACCACGCTTCCTGAGCCCCTTCAATCCGGGACGACGTCCCATCTTTTCGAAGAGTCTAGCAATGTCTCTGAAATTCCTCGCCGCTAGCGCTGTGGCCCTCGCCCTCGCCCCCGCCGTTGCCCAGGCCCAGGCGCTGGATCCGCAGCTGGCCCTGTTCCAGTCGGCCTGTGTCGAGACCGATGGTCAGGCGTCGATGGCCATGGCCCGGCTTGATGCGGCCGGCTGGGATGTTCTGCCTGCCGAGA
>CAYNDG010000280.1:0-2235 GCA_964395805.1 uncultured Brevundimonas sp. | reverse complement strand
TCGCGAGGCTGGGCTTGGCAGTCATATGGTCCCTCCGACCTCTGAAACGAGCGGGTCCTGCGGAGACGGCCACGAGATTGTGCACCGACGCCTCACCCCTCAACAGCCGACGTGGGTATCGGTTGCCCCCTTGCCTAGAGGCGCATTGTCACAGCCGCGACGGGCCGTGGCACCGAAGCCACGATCAACCGGGTGGAGTATAACTCCGGGTCCGTTGCTTTTCAAGACTTAGGTAAGGCCGAGTGCCTTGCGGTAGTCGGGGTGCACCACGTCGGCCTGGTCCGGGTGCTTCTGGAAGTAGCCGGCAAAAAAGGTGCAGACCGGCAGGATCACCAGCGCCTGCTTGCGGGCGTCTTCGATGACATGGCGCGCCATGCGGCTGGCGATCCCGCGTCCTTCCAGCGCTGTCGGCACCAGGGTTTCGGTGATCATCAGGTGGGGACCGGTCAGGTTGTAGGTGACGGTTGCGGTGATTCCGTCCACCTCGAGTTCGTAGCGCCGGGCCTCGGTATTGTTGCGGATATCGGGGTCGGTCATGGGGGCCTCAATAGAAATCGACGTGGATATGGTCATCGTGGCGCGCGGCGTGACAGCCTGCAAACCGGAGCTTGGGATGGCCCCACAGCCCGAAACGTTGCTCGAGGTGGGGTTCGATCAGGACACGCCGAACGCGCCGATCCGCTATCAGGATTTCGACGAGCGCCCGGGTTCGCTCATTGTCGAGCCGCCAATCCCGGTTTGCAGGGGGATCAGGTTTCTCGGCGCGCCCCTCGCGGCCTTGAGGGCATGCGATCTGCTCACCGGGCAGTGGTGGCTCGGAAGGCCAGTATCCGCCCCAGGATCGGGTATCGGGCAAGTCCTTGAGAGGACGGCCCTCCAGATCCGTGAAGTAGAGCGCCAGATCCACCTGACGCCCGTCGCCATGACTGAAGTGAGGGGGAAACGGCACAACGCCTTCAGGTCCGGACCCGTCCATGAAATGGACCACGATGCCCGGGTAGCGCTGGTTCAAAAGAGCAGCGGCATCGTAAAGGGAGTTTCGCGCAGTCGGGGTCATGAAATGGCGATCTTCTGAACAGTAGCGCGTCTTCAGGGGCTTGAGGCCATTCGATCCATCGCAAGACAGGCGGACCAGCCCCGCGGCGTTTGGTTCGGCGGAGGCTGGATCACGACCATTCGTCGACGGTTCGGCCTGGCAGGCGGCAAGACCGAGTCCGAGTACAAGCCACACGGTATCCCTCACAGGGCCTCCAGCAGGGCCTGAAGCGTCGTCATGTCTTCGGGCGGAGCTGTCTCGAACCGCAAGGGTTCCCTGGTGATCGGATGGGTGAAGCCGAGGATGGCGGCGTGCAGGGCCTGACGGTTCAGGCCGGAGGTGGCGATGGCGTCGCGGACGGACCCTGCCGGGGGGCCGGACCCGTAGACGGGGTCGCCGAGCAGCGGGGCGCCCCTTGATGCCATATGCACCCGGATCTGGTGGGTGCGGCCCGTGTGAAGGGTGCAGGCGACGCGCGCGGCGAGAGGCGCCCCTCCGGCCTTGGCGGCCAGGCCAAAGGTGCGCTCGACGACATAGTCGGTGATGGCCTCGCGGCCGCCGGTCTTCAAGACCGCGATCTTCTTGCGGTCGTGGGTCGAGCGGCCGAGGCGGCTCTCGATCCGGCCACGCTCGGGGGTCAGCGTCCCGCGGGTCAGGGCGATATAGGTGCGCTCGATGTCGTGGGCGGCGAACAGGGCGGTCAGACCTTGATGGGCCTTGTCATGCTTGGCCGCGACCATGACGCCCGATGTGCCCTTGTCGAGCCGGTGAACGATGCCCGGGCGCGCGACCCCGCCGATACCGGACAGACTGGCGCCGCAGTGGTGCAGGAGGGCGTTGACGAGCGTGCCGGTCTCGCTGCCCGGAGCGGGGTGGGTTGCCATCCCTGCGGGTTTGTCGACCACGATCAGATGCGCATCCTCGAACAGGACGGTCAGGGTCAGGTCCTCGGCTTGCGGATCCGCGGCGACGGGCGCGGGCATCAGGATGCGGTACGTCCCCGGCTCTGCCGATCTGGAGCCGAACGAGAGGACCTGGCCGTCGAGGGTGACGGCCCCGGCCGCAATCAGGTTCTGGAGACGGGCGCGCGAGACATCGGGCAGGGCCTCGCTGAGCGCCTTGTCCAGCCGGGGATGGCGGGCGTCGAGCTGAACCTCGAGCACGGTCGCCCCGTCGAGGTCTTCATCAAGGTCAGGAGC
>CAYNDG010000279.1:0-2308 GCA_964395805.1 uncultured Brevundimonas sp. | reverse complement strand
AAGGCCCGGCGCTCCGCCTGCCCTCCAACCCGCCGCAAACACGGACGGGCGCTTCAGTTTGCGCCGAGCGGAGCGCGCTAGAACTGAAACACCTCGACCACGCCCCCGGCCCGGCCGCCCGACACCACCTCGCCGCCGGCGATGGCGTACAGGCGATCTCCGACGACGGCGGCGGCCAGGCCATGCCGGGGCGTGATCATGTCGGGGCCGCGGGTCCAGGCGTCGGTTGCGGGGTCATAAATCCAGGTCTCGGGGAAGACGCCACCACCGCCCGGTGCGAACCATTCGCCGCCAAAGGCCACCAGCTTGCCCCGGATTGCTCCCATGGCCAGACCGCCGCCGACCTGCTGGCCGCTGTCGGAGCCCGGGATCGGCGCCAGCGTATCCCAGCGGTCGGCCACGGGATCATAGCGATCCAGCCGTCCGGTACCGCCACCCCGCACCGTACGGCCGCCTGCCACCCACAGGGCGTCGTCCAGCACCGCCACCGCCGCGCTGTTCCGGGCCATCGGGGCGGGGGCCCGCGTCTCCCACCGGCCGGTCGCGGGGTCGAGCGCGAGATGGGTGTCGACATCGCCCTGATCCGGCCAGTTGCCGTTGGCCTCGCCAACCGGCGAGCGCCCGGTGACCAGATGCACCCGCCCGGCCACGAGCGCTCCGACCGCCTCGGCCTGCGGACGCGGCAGGGGATCGAGCGAGCGCCACGCATCGTCCTCCAGCACCCAGGTCTCAAGGCTGTTGGTCCATTCGCCGCCCTCGCCCCGGCGATAGCCGCCGATGGCCAGCACCCGACCGGAGCCGTCGGCCACCATCATCGGATGATGCCGGGGCTGGGGCAGCATCGGCCCCTCAGACCATGTGCCGGTCGCCGTATCGAGGATCGCCACACGTCGCTCGATATGCAGGGGCTGGTCAGTCCGGCCGACCAGACCGCCCGCGGTGAATATCCGGCTGCCGCTTGTCGCCGCATAGATCTCCTGCACGGGCCAGGGCATGGCCGCAGCCGGGCTCCAGCGGCCGCTGGCGGCGCGGCCTGCGCCCATCACGCCCAGCGCGGCCCCGGTCGCCAGAAAGCTGCGTCTATCCATGCCTCAATTCCCCTCGTGCCGCAGGAACAGCACCTCGGCTGCGCCATACGTCCGCTGATCCAGTCGCTGATAGCCGGGGGTATCAGGGTCCGGCTCGGTCGCCCCCCGTTCGAACACGACGATCGCTCCCGGCGCCAGCCAATTCCCCTCGCGCAGCCTGTCCAGCGTTTGCTCGCCCAGCCCCTTCGCGTAGGGTGGATCCAGAAAGGCGAGCGTAAAGGCCTCGCCCGCCGAGCCCGGCCGCACGCCCAGATCGGTCGCATCGCGCCGGTGCACCCGGGTCGCCCCCATCAGACCGTACGCATCCGCATTCTCGCGGATCGCCCCGCGCGCCTCATCCGCCGTCTCGACGAACAGGCAGAAGGCCGCGCCCCGGCTCATCGCCTCAAAGCCCAGCGCGCCCGATCCGGCATACAGGTCCATGACCCGCGCACCCGTCAGGGGCTCAGCCCATGCCGCATGCTCCAGCACATTGAAGATGGCCTGCCGCGCCCGGTCGCTGGTCGGGCGGGTGCCCTGCCCCTCCGGCGCCACGATAGCCCGGCCCTTCAGCCTTCCGGCGACGATCCTCATGCGTCCTCACTCCACCTCTGCGGCGGCGCCGCCTCGGCCAGGGCGTCCAGCCGGGTCTTCAGTTCAGCCATGAAGCCCGATTTGTCGCCCGTCCAGCGCACAGCGTCCCCGACCATGGCGGTGCAGTTCATCGGCACCGGCGTGATCGCCCCTTTCGGCAGCACCCGCCCGGCCCCCTGGATCCAGACCGGCACCACCGGCACCTCGGGAAAGGCCTCGGCCAGCCGCGCCACCCCGGCCTTCAGCGGTGCCATCCGCCCGTCGCGGCTGCGTGTGCCCTCGGGAAAGACCAGGATGATCTCGCCCCGCGCCAGCGCTTCACGCGCCGGGGCCAGCACATCCTCGCCGCGTTTGACCGTCCGCGAGATCGGCGTGATCCCCACGATCCGCCGCGACATCCAGCTGACCACCGGATTGGCGAGAAAATAGTCGGCCGCCGCCACGGGTCTCACCTGATGCAGCGCCCCGACCGGAAACAGGCCCAGCAGGATAAAGGCGTCCATATGGCTGTTGTGATTGGCGGCGACGATGGCCGGACCCCGCCGGGGCAGGTGCTCGCGCCCGACCACGTCCATGCCCGTCATGAACCGCACCAGCGGCCGCGCCACCAGCGTCAGGAACAGCGTCCGCCCCCAGCCGAACGGGCG
>CAYNDG010000278.1:0-2310 GCA_964395805.1 uncultured Brevundimonas sp. | reverse complement strand
CCTGCCCGGCGACCTGCAAGACAAGCTGGCCCCCTATCTGCGGCCGCTTTACGATGCCCTGTCGGACCGGCTCAGCATGAAACGGGTCAAGGCCCTGATGGCCGAGGGCCTGATCGAGATCGCCCCTATCGGCTACATGCGCGGGCGCACCCTCAACAACGCCTTTGTGGTCGTCGACGAGGCCCAGAACTGCACCTACGTCCAGCTCAAGATGCTACTGACCCGGCTGGGCTGGCATTCGACCATGGTCGTCACCGGCGATCCGCAACAGTCGGACCTGCTGCCCGGCGTCTCGGGCCTCGCGGACATCGCCGAAAAGCTGAAGCAGGTGCCCGACATCGCGGTGGTCAAACTGGCGGAACGCGACATCGTCCGCCACCCGCTGGTCGCCAGCATGATCGGGGTGCTGTGACGCCAGACACTCCCCTGTTCAGGAGGGAGGGGGACCCTCAGTCACTACGCGGCCCCCCTCCTCCGTTGACACCGGTACGGGTGCCTTGGGCCTGCCGCCCATCCGGTCGATCAGCGCAAAGACGAGCGGATTGAGGGTGATCGACAGCAGGGCCGCAGCCAGGATCAGGTCGTGGGTCTCGCTGCTCATGGCGCCCAGATACATCGACAGCGCCGCCAGGATGAAGCTGAACTCGCCGATCTGGGCCAGACTGGCGGCGACCGTCAGGCTGGTCGCGCGATCCAGCCGGAACGCCGTGGTGATCGCCAGCGCCGCCAGCGTCTTGCCCACGACAACGATGCCCAGCACCGCCAGCACCGCCAGCGGCCGCTCGATCAGGATCATCGGATCGAACAGCATCCCGACCGAAACAAAGAACAGCACGGCAAAGGCATCGCGCAGCGGCAAGGCGCGCTCGGCCGCATTATGGCCCAGTGGCGTGCCGTTCAGCACGAGTCCGGCGACAAAGGCCCCCAGCGCAAAACTGGCGCCAAAGATCGCATAGGCCACCCAGGCGATGCCGAGTGCGATCGACAGCACGCCCAGCGTGAACAGCTCCCGCGAGCGGGTGTGGGCGATCCGCACCAGCAGCCACGGCAGCACCCGGCCGCCGACCAGCAGCATCAGGCCGACAAAGGCGATGACCTTGCCCAGGGTCCAGACCAGATCGGACCCCAGCGCCGCCGCATCCAGCACCTCCCCCGCGGGCACCACCAGCAGCGGCACCATCACCAGCGCCAGCACGATCACCAGATCCTCGACGATCAGCCAGCCGACAGCGATCCGGCCCACGTCCGACTTGACCTGTTTGCGCTCTTCCAGCGCTCGCAGCAGCACCACGGTCGAGGCCACCGACAGGGCAAAGCCCATCAGCACCGCCTCCAGATCGCCCATGCCCAGGCCGAACCGCCCCAGCAGCCAGCCCAGAACCGTCGCCGAGGCGATCTGGAACAACGCCCCGGGCACGGCGACCTTGCGCACCTTCATCAAGTCCCGGGGTGAGAAATGCAGCCCCACCCCGAACATCAGCAGGATCACGCCGATCTCGGCCAGCTGCGGCGCCAGCTCGGTATCGGCCACCCAGCCCGGCGTGAACGGCCCGACCGCGACCCCCGCTACCAGATAGCCGACCAGCGGCGACAGCTTCAGCCTGTGGGCGATCATGCCGAACACGAACGCCAGCACAAATCCCCCGACGAGGGTCAGAATCAGGCTGTCGGCGTGCGGCATCGGGCCTCCGTCGCGGCGTCGGGATCAAGTCTGGCGGTCGCCCCCAGATGGGCAGAAACCGTTCGCCGTGCAAGGCAATGGCGACGCTTTAGCGATCCTTCTCGCGCTCCGTCCCCGACCTCGCGTCCAGCGCAGCCTGCGCTGCGGCAAGGCGGGCGATCGGCACGCGGTAGGGCGAGCAGCTGACATAATCCAGCCCGGCCCCCTCGCAGAAGGCGATCGAGGACGGATCGCCCCCGTGCTCGCCGCAGATGCCCAGTTTGACGTCGGCCCGCATGGCCCGGCCGCGCTCGGCGGCGATGCGGATCAGGTCACCGACGCCTTCCTGATCCAGCCGCACAAAGGGATCGGTCTCGAAGATGCCCTTGTCCATATAGGCCTGCAGGAACCGGCCCGAATCGTCGCGCGAAATGCCGAAGGTCGTCTGGGTCAGGTCATTGGTGCCGAAGGAAAAGAACTGCGCGTGCTCGGCCAGGTCGCCGGCCCGCAACGCCGCGCGCGGCAGCTCGATCATGGTGCCCACCAGATAGGCGATCGACTGGCCCGTCTCCTCGAACACGGCCTTCGCCGTCCGATCGGTCAGCTCGCGCAGATATTTCATCTCCAGACCGAGGGCGACCAGCGGGTGC
>CAYNDG010000277.1:0-2333 GCA_964395805.1 uncultured Brevundimonas sp. | reverse complement strand
CATGAACAGGTGATGCTCGGCGTGGAAATTGACCCAGTAGGGGGCGATGAAGGCACGCTCCAGCCAGTTGGCCCGGGTCGTGCGGGCGGCGCGAAACGCGTCCTCGGCCGAGCCCTCGACACAGGCGTGCTCGGCGATGTTGCGGATGCGGGTGACCATCGGAAACCAGGTCGCCATGGGCAGCAGCCACAGCACGAAAAAGGCCCACCAGACCCCCGCCGCCACAAACCCGGCGAGCAGCGCGAGGTTGAACAGCACGAACGGCAGGATCGACCTTCCCGTCACCAGCGCCTCGTAAGCATGATCATCGGTGGCGCGGGCCGCCTGTCGTCCCCGCAGCGCCGCCAGCGGCAGCAGCACCCGCTGCTTGACAAAGGTCTGGCCGGTCAGGTCGCGGATCAGCTTCCGCCGCAGCGAGGCCGGGCTGACGGGGAAGGGGGCCGACAGCATCAGGTCCGGGTCCTCGGCCTGCTGGGCAAAGCGGTGATGGGCCAGGTGATAGGGGCGATAGCTGGCCAGCGACGCGCCCACCGGCACGGCGCACAGCCAGTGCCCGAGAAAATCATTGAGCTTCAGGTTTCGTGACAGCCCGCCATGCGCCGCCTCATGCATCAATATGGCCAGGCCCAGCTGGCGCGTGCCGATGATCATGACGCTGAGCGGGATCAGCCACGGGATCCACACCCCCAGCGCCACGGCCAGCGCAATCACCCCCCAGCAATGCACCACCAGCAGCGGCCCCGCCACCGCACTGCGCGCCCGGAACGGCGCCCAGTCCTCGGGCTGAAACAGCTGTTGCGGAGCAATGCGAGGCGCGGCAGGCATGGCCCAGTCTACCGTCCTTTTCGGTAACGGACAAAAGACAGGGAAAGTCCTTCGGCCATCCCCGCGCGCCGGGATATTTCGTTCTAGGCGGCGTCCTGCTTCCAGCCTCCGGACACGACCGCCAGGTGGCCGCCAGCGGCGAAGACGGATTCGAACGCCTCCAGACTTACCGCGCGAACGCCCATGGCCGGATCAAGCACGATCATCCGGTCGGCATCATGACCCGTCACGAGCCAGTAGTGATCCAGCCGCTCCATGCCGAACAGGCGGCTGGACAATCCGAAGGCGAATGTCTCGATCCGGGCCAGGAGCATCGGCTGGTCCGGAAACAGCCTGAGGGGCCGCAGGTGGTTGGCGGGCAGGGTAACCCGGACGATGGCCGGCCTTCCCGCCCGGAGCTCTGACCGGAGGGCGTCCGTTGTCGATGTAACGACAAGCGCGTCGAGACCCTGGGCTCCAAGCAGATCCACCATCTCGGCGAGCGTATATCCGGCAGCGTCCCCCGGCGGTGTCCGGTTATAGATTTCCGTCCCGGTGGCGGGCGCGGGAAAGGCCGGCGAGGGGGCGAGTCGGTACCAGTAGTCCGTGAGGGACGCCACGGCGTGGGCACCGCATCCATTTCCTGCCACCTGTCGATCCAGGCGGACATCCAGCAGGAGCAGCGACGGCGACGGCGCCCCCTGTGCCCCCGTCGGAATGGCGTTGCGCGTCGGGGCCCCTACGAAGGCGTCCCGATCGGCGTTAACGGGTGCGGTGACGCAACCCGTTAACGCCAGGGCGCAGAAGGCGACGACCGTCACACGCAAGCGGCGCATGGGGTCGACCTCCGGGCGCAAGGGATCAGCCCGGATCAGCTGGAAAAGACGACAATCACGCCGACAAGCACAGCCGTTCCGACGAGAACGGCCGGGAGCGGAACCCGGCCCGCCGTCTTCTGCTGATCAGCAGGCGTGGCGACCCCGTGGGCCTCGGCCAGGGTTGAACGGTCCGCGGCCTGCGGGGCCGGGGCGACATAGCGGGCCTCTGGGGTCGCGGGCTGCCGGGTTTCCGGCTCAGCCGCGAAGGCCGCAGGGGCAAAAGCCAGGGAACTGGCCACGGCCAGAAGAAGAGGGACTTTTCGCATCACGATAGGCTCCAAACGATTGCCGGCTCTTTACCACTGCCTGTCCCGCCAGCCGTGCTCGAGACGGGTGAAGCTTACGCACAACTTTGTTCCGCGCAACGGGGGTATTCGTCCGGGCGGAGAATATTTTCGCGAGAAAAAACCGGCTTATTATCAACGAGATAGTTGGCGACAATCTGATGCGGGTCGCAAACAGCGTCCGGCTTGATCGGGCGACCCTGGTTCTGCCGCAAGCTGTCGTTGCAGCGGATCGCGGGGTTGCGCTTTCTTGGCGAATTCCGGGGCATTGTGCGCCAGCTGTCGACGGTTCCCGGTCCGGCTTCGGCTGCTGCCGGTCCCGGCGAGACGTCCTCCATCCAGCTACGGACCAGAAGACAGGCATTCC
>CAYNDG010000276.1:0-2345 GCA_964395805.1 uncultured Brevundimonas sp. | reverse complement strand
CGCCGGCAAGGAGGCGGACGTCCGTGGCGTCGGACTGTCGGGCAAGGATGCGGGCCTGCTGACGGTCGAGCGCACCCGCCGCACCCGGCGCGACCCCGACAGCCTGATCGAACAGGAGGTCGACCTGGGCTTCGTCGGCGAACCGACCCGCGTCGACGCCAAGCTGATCACCCGGCTGATCGAGTCCGATGCCGACTGGGTGCCGGTCGTCGCCCCGATCGGCGTGGCCGAGGACGGCCAGACCTACAACGTCAACGCCGACACGGTCGCAGGCGCCATCGCCGGGGCCCTGAACGCCAAGCGCATGCTGCTGCTGACCGATGTCGAGGGCGTCAGGGGTCGGGACGGCCAGATCATCCGCCAGATGACGCTCTCCGATGCCGAGGCCCTGATCGCTGACGGCACGGCCTCGGGCGGCATGATCCCCAAGCTCGAGACCGCCATGGCCGCCGTGCGCGCCGGGGTCGAGGCCGTGGTCATCCTCGACGGGCGCCGCCCCCACGCCATGCTGGTCGAGCTGTTCACCGAACACGGCGCCGGCACCCTGGTGCGCGCGTCATGAGCATCGAGCTCCGCCGCGCCCGCGCCTGGATCTTCGACATGGACGACACCCTGTATCCCCGCGAACAGGGGGTCATGCGACTGGTGCAGGAGCGGATCAACGCCTTCATGATGGCGGCCGTCGGCCTGCCGCAGGAAGAGGCGCGCGTGCTGCAGAAGCAATTCCTGAACGAGCACGGCACCACCCTCGCCGGCCTGATGGCCAACTATGCCGTCGACCCCGAGGCCTTCCTCCATGAGGTCCACGACGTGCCGCTGGATTCGCTCGAGCCCAATCCGGACCTCGACGCGGCGCTCCGTCGCCTGCCCGGCCGCCGCTTCGTCCTGACCAATGGCGCCCGCTATCACGCCGCCCGGGTGCTGGCGCGCATCGGCATCACCGGCGCCTTTGACGGCATCCATGCCATCGAGGACATGGATCTGGTGCCCAAGCCCGCGCCCGCCACCTTCCGCCGCTTCCTCGCCGCCCACGCCATCGAGGCCGAGGGCGCGGTCTTCTTCGAGGACACGCCGCGCAACCTCGCCCCGGCCAAGGCGCTCGGCATGACCACCGTGCTGGTCGGCGACGGCCACGGCCACGAGATCGGCGACTGGGTCGATCACCATACCCCCGACCTGCTCGAATTCCTGACCGAAACCGCCCTCAAGGAGGCCGCATGAGCGACCCCGCCCATTTCAAGTCCGTGATCGAACAGGCGTGGGAGGACCGCGCCTCGGTCTCGACCGCCACCACCGGCGAGATCCGCGACGCCGTCGACTATGCCCTGGCGGGTCTCGACGACGGCGCCCTGCGCGTCGCCTCGCGTGAGGCGGACGGCAGCTGGACGACCCACCAGTGGCTGAAGAAGGCGGTGCTCCTGTCCTTCCGCCTCAACCCCAACCGGCGCATGGGAGTCGCCCTGACGACCGGCGCCGCCATGCCGGAGTCCACCCCCGGGCCCTGGTGGGACAAGGTACCGGTCAAATGGGCCGGCTGGACCGATGCCCGCTTCGAGGCCGCGGGCTTCCGCGCCGTGCCGGGCGCCGTCGTGCGCCACGGCGCCTACATCGCCCGCGACGTCGTGCTGATGCCCTCCTTCGTCAATATCGGCGCCTTCGTGGGCGAGGGCACCATGGTCGACACCTGGGCCACCGTCGGCAGCTGCGCCCAGATCGGCCGGAATGTGCACCTGTCGGGCGGTGCCGGCATCGGCGGCGTGCTGGAACCGCTTCAGGCCAACCCCACCATCATCGAGGACGGCTGTTTCATCGGCGCCCGCGCCGAGGTGGCCGAGGGCGTCATCGTGCGCGAGGGCGCGGTGCTGGCCATGGGCGTCTATCTGTCGGCCTCGACGAAGATCGTCGATCGCGCCACCGGCGAGGTGTTCCGCGGCGAGGTTCCGGCCTTCAGCGTCGTGGTGCCCGGCACCCTGCCCGACCCCGACGGCGGCCCCGGCCTCTACTGCGCCGTGATCGTCAAGCGGGTGGACGCCCAGACCCGCGCCAAGACCGGCGTCAACGAGCTGCTGCGCGCCTGAGCCGAACCCGCCACCGCCCCTTCGGGCTTGGGAACCTGCCCCCCTTGCTTTAGGCAGGATGCTGCGGGCCGGTTCCGCGATTTCAGGAGAGTGAGTCACGATGCGAGTTCTGGTTCTCGGGGGCGATGGTTTCTGCGGCTGGCCCACGGCCTTGCACCTGTCGGCCCGTGGCTGGGATGTGACGATCGTCGACAATCTGTCGCGCCGCAACATCGACAATGAGCTGGAGGTCACCTCCCTGACGCCGATCCGCTCCATGGGCGAACG
>CAYNDG010000275.1:0-2346 GCA_964395805.1 uncultured Brevundimonas sp. | reverse complement strand
TCGAGACCGTGACGCTGGACCCGCCCGGTCCCGGCGAGGTGCAGGTCCGCATCCGCGCGGCGGGGCTCTGTCACTCCGACCTCAGCGTCATCAACGGCGACCGGCCCCGCCCCCTGCCCATGGCGCTGGGCCATGAGGCGGCCGGTGAGGTCGAGGTGCTGGGCGAGGGCGTCGAGGATCTGGCCGTCGGCGATCATGTGGTCATGGTCTTCATGCCCTCGTGCGGCCACTGCTCGCCGTGCGCCGAGGGCCGCCCCGCCCTGTGCGAGCCGGGCGCCGCCGCCAATGGCCGGGGCGAACTGCTGACCGGCGCACAGAGGCTGCATGTCGGAGACGAGGTCCTGCACCATCATCTGGGCTGTTCCGCCTTTGCCGAGCGGGCCGTGGTCTCGCGCCGCTCGCTGATCCGCATCGACCCGGCCCTGCCGTTCGATCAGGCGGCCCTGTTCGGCTGTGCCGTGCTGACCGGTGTCGGGGCCGTGGTCAATACGGCGGGCGTCCGGCCCGGCCAGTCGGTGGCCGTCGTGGGCCTTGGCGGCGTGGGTCTGGCCTCGGTTCTGGGCGCGCTCGCCTGTGGTGCCTCACCCGTCGTGGCTGTCGATCTCAGCGAGGACAAGCTGGCGCTGGCCCGCACGCTGGGGCCCGTGCACACGGTCAATGCCGCCGATCCGGACGCCATCGAACAGGTCCGCGCCCTGACCGGCGGCGGGGCCGAAGTCGTGGTCGAAATGGCCGGCTCGGCCCGCGCGCTCGAGGCCGCCTGGAAGATGACCCGGCGCGGTGGCACGACGGTCACCGCCGGTCTCCCCCCGCCCGACGCGACACTCCCGGTCAATATCGTCGGACTGGTGGCCGAGGAACGCACGCTGAAGGGCAGCTATATCGGCACCTGCGTGCCGTCCCGCGACCTGCCCCGCTATGTCGCCCTGTTTCGCGAAGGCCGCCTGCCGGTCGACCGGTTGATGAGCGGCAGCCTGCCGCTGGACCGCATCAACGAAGGCTTCGACCGACTGGCCGAAGGCTCGGTCGCCCGGCTGGTGGTGACCCTCTAGGCTAGCCGGGACGCGTCAGTCAGTGGGTGGCCAGTTTTCCGAACGTCGTCTCGAGGCTGTTGACCATCTTCTTCAGCGCCCCGCTCATGGCCGCTTCTAGCGTGTCGCCGTGATCGGTAACGGTTACGGGGGCGAGGCCCGTGGGGCGGGCCTCGAGCACGCAGCGCTTGTCCCCGGCGGTGTTGCGCGCCCCGTTCTCGTCGCCGAGGTGCATCTCGATCCGGGTCAGGCGCGATTCAAAGCGTGACAGGCGCTGGCGCACCTGGTCCTCGGCATGGCTGAGCAGCGCGGCGCGCCCCTCGACATCGTTCGTGGTGTTGATCTGAATTTGCATGAGGTTTCCTGAATTGTGGAGGGATCTGGATGAGGGGCGGGCTCAGCGCACCTTGCGCGAGCGCTCCAGCACGGGCCGGTGGCCCTCGGCGTCCAGCGCGCCCGACGGCGGGCCGGGCCGCTCATTGGCCAGGCGCATGCCTTCGTCCGCGGTCCGGCCCGGATCGGGGTGGGCGGGCGGCGCAGCTTCGGCCTTCAGCTTCATGGCCTTTTCGGCCTCGGCCTTCTGGGCGGCATCGGTCATGACGGGTCTCCTTGGTTGGGTTCAGAAGGCACAACCCCCCAGCCGCCCGAGCGTTCACCAGACCATGCGCAGTTTCAGGAGGGCCTCGACCTGTGCCCGCGTCGGCAGCGACGGCTGGGCCCCCTGCACCGTGGCCGCGAGAGCCCCGGCGGCACAGGCAAATCGCAGCGCCGCGTCAACCGGCTGGCCTTCCAGAAGCGCCACGGAGATCGCGCCGACAAAGGCGTCACCCGCCCCCGTGGCGTCGACCGCCTCGACCAGCGGCGCGCCGACCTCGGCCACCACCGCCCCGCGCTTGTACAGGCTGGCCCCGGCGGCGCCCCGTGTGATCACCACCTGCCCCCCGCCCGCGTGCAGGGCGTCGCCGTAAAACTCCGCCTCGGTCTCATTGACCACGATCAGGTCACAACGTCGCAGCAGGGCCTCGGACACTGGCCGCGCCGGGGCCAGGTTGGCACAGACGAAGCCCGTGGCCCGCCCCACCGCCGCCTCGACCGTCTCGACCGGTAGCTCCAGCTGGACGATCAGCGGATCATCGATCCGGGCCGGCAGATGCTCGGGCCGCACCTGACCATTGGCGCCCGAGGCCACGACGATCTGGTTCTCGCCCGAGGGATCGACCGCGATCAGGGCCACGCCGGTCGGCGTGCCGTCGGCGCTGCCGACGCCGGTCAGGTCCACGCCCGCCTCTTCCAGAAGGACCAGCGCCTCGTCCGA
>CAYNDG010000274.1:0-2349 GCA_964395805.1 uncultured Brevundimonas sp. | reverse complement strand
CGGTCATGACGCTCGTCGTCTAGCGAGACGAAGGCCGTTCGTCACCCCGAAAGGCTTCCGGAGCGAAAGGACTCCGGCAGAGCTTGCGCCGAAGCCTCAGTCCCTGAGGACGAAGGTGATCTTGAGATTGACGCGGTATTCGGTGATCTGGCCGCCCTCGACGACGACCTTCTGCTCCTGGACCCAAGCGCCGCGCACCTGATCCAGCGTTTCATCAGCCCGGGCGATGCCCTTCTTGATGGCGTCCTCGAAGCTGACGGTCGGGGACGAGGTAATCTCGGTGACGCGGGCGACAGACATGGGACACTCCTGTTTGCGGTGTCCTTGTCCAACGATGCCGGGGCCGTCGGGTTGCGTCACCGGTCCCCCCATGAAAACGCCCGCCGTCCTGAAGGGAGGCGGGCGCTGTCAGATCGTCAGGGTTGACGGGTTCAGGCCAGGGCGGCGCGAACCTTGTCAGCCACAGCCTTGAAGCCGGCCTCGTCGGCGGCCATCGCGGCCAGAACCTTGCGGTCCATCTCGATGCCGGCCTTCGACAGGCCGTGCATGAACTGCGAATAGGTGAAGCCTTCCAGACGGGCGGCGGCGTTGATGCGCTGGATCCAGAGGGCGCGGAAATTGCGCTTCTTGGTGCGGCGGTCGCGATAGGCATACTGCTCGGCGCGGTCCACGGCCGCCTTGGCGGCCCGGATGGTGTTCTTGCGACGGCCGTAGAAGCCCTTGGCCTGTTTCAGAATCTTCTTGTGCTTGGCGTGCGAGACGACGCCTCTTTTGACGCGAGCCATTATATATCTTCCTTCGGAAGGGCCCTAACGCGCGCGACGCGGTCGCTTGCTGCTTGAGGGCCTCTGTTCAAATTCGGTGCGATGCGGTCAGTCGTATGTGCAGCTACGCTCAGGCGTAGGGCATGTAGGACTTGATCTTGCGGGCGTCGGCATCGGACATCACCTGCGTGCCGCGGTTCTGCCGGATGTATTTCGAGTTGTGGCTGATCAGGCGGTGACGCTTGCCCGCCACGCCGGCCTTGACCTTGCCGCTCGCGGTGAATTTGAAGCGCTTCTTGGCGCCCGACTTCGTCTTCAGTTTCGGCATTTTCCAATCCTTTTTCGGCGACCGCTCTCCGGACCGGAAAAGGCCCGAAGGGTGGAAGCACTGGGTTCTGGAACCGCCCAGGCATGCCTGTTCGCCCGGCGGTTCGGTACGCGAAGGCGCGGGTCATACGGCAAGGCCCCGCCAAACGCAAGGGCGGGAGCCCTCAGTCCGGCGGGTTGTGGTCCAGCAGGAATTCCACGGTCTCCTCCAGCATCCGGCGCCGGGTGGGGCCAAAGGAGAGCCAGTGATCCTCTCCGTCGAGGACGACGAGACGCGAGTCCTTGCCGGCCGCACGCAGGGCGCGGTGCATGATCTCGCTCTGGTTCAGCGGCACGACGGTATCATCCCGCCCATGGATCAGCAGGATGGGCCCCTTGACGGCCACAGCGCGGCGGGCGGGAGACAGCTCGGCCAGCACGGAGTCGCGACGGCTGTCGGCCCCCATGAAGCGGGTCCAGTAGCGGATGACGGGATTGTTGTTGGTCCCGCCCCCCAGACGACCCTCGGCTTCAAGCATCTCGGGGAGGTCCGAGACACCGGCGACCGCTACGCCGCAGCGATAGATGTCGGCCTGGGTCGTCATGCCCTGAAGCACGGCGTAACCGCCATAGCTGGCCCCGACGATACAGACCCGTTCGGGATCGATCATGCCTTGCTGGATGAGATGCGCCACGCCATCCGAAAGGTCGGTCTGCATCTTGCGACCCCATTCACCGTAACCGGCGCTGAGGTAGGCTTCACCAAAGCCGTCCGACCCCCGGAATTGCGGCTGGAATACTGCATAACCCCGCGAGGCCAGGGCCTGGGCCCACCAGTCGAACTGCAGATAGTCCCGGGCCGCCGGGCCGCCGTGGGGCATGACGACCAGCGGCAGGTTGGTGGTATCGCGACCAGGCGGAAGGGTCAGATAGCCCATCAGCTCCATGCCGTCGGCCGCCTTGTACGGGATCACGAAGATGGCCCCCACGACGTCGGGTCCGATCGCGGGATAGGGACGACCGACCACTGACACGGAGCGCGCCGCGCCGTCATAGAGGAAATAGGTGCCCGAATCAGACACCCCCTCACTGCGAACGACGATGGTCTGGAAGTTGTCGCTGAACGAGTACAGCCGCAGCCGACGCCCCTGAAGGCCCTGGGTCATGACCTTCCAGCCTTCCTCGAGCCGGGGCTCGAAGAAGGTATAATCGGCGTCATCGCCATAGGTGGTCATGGCAACCAGCCGCCCCCGCCTGTCATAGAAGGGGCCGGACGGAT
>CAYNDG010000273.1:0-2397 GCA_964395805.1 uncultured Brevundimonas sp. | reverse complement strand
TGCCCTATGCCGCCCTCGTCCTCGAGGCGCTGATCGACCGGCTGTCCCTGAAGCAGGTCGAGTTCTCGGCCTGGGGTCTGCGCGAAGGCCTGCTGCAGGAGGCCCTCAGCACCGAGCATCTGGCCAGCGACCCCCTGATTTCGGGGTGCGCCTCCTGGGGCGCGCGGCAGGGCATCTCGCCTCATCTGCCGGGAGCGGTCGAGGCCTGGATCGATCCCGTCCTGCCCGCCCTGCCGCAGACCTTCGGCCGCGAGCGCGACCGCACCCTGACCACTGCCGCCTGCCACCTCTGTGACCTCGGCGCCCGTCTGCACCCGGACCACAGGATCGAGCTGGTGTTCGAACAGGTGCTGCGTGCGCCCGTTCCCGGTCAGACCCATGCCGAGCGGGCCTTCCTTGCCTGTGTTCTGAACGCCCGCTACGGCGGACCCGCGACAACGCCGCGCCCCGAGGTGGTCAACCGCCTGATCGACGAGGAGGGCCGCCGCCATGCCCGCGCCCTCGGTCAGGCGATCCGGCTGGCGTGCGACCTGTCCGGTCGGGCGCCCCAGTTGCTGGCCGGCGCGCGGCTGGCTGTCAGCGACAGCACGGTGACGCTGACGGCGTCAGAGGGCTATGCCGACATGCTTCTGGGCGAACAGACCCGCAGGCGGCTGAAATCGCTCGCCGACACGCTCGGCCTTGCCTGCGGTGACTGAGCGGCGAGAGAGCCCCTAGCCCTCGATCTCGACGACCTCGACGCGCGCGCCGTTCAGCACCAGGGCGATTTCGCCGCGCTTCAGTTTCAGTGCATCCTCGCCGAACATCTCCCGGCGCCAGCCCCTCAGGGCATCGACCGGAGCATCGTCATCGAGGGCAATCTTTTCCAGATCCGCGACATTGGCGATCATCTTCGTGGCCACCCCGGCGTTGTCGCTCTTGGCCTTCAGCAGCACTTTCAGCAGTTCGACCACCGAGGGCGCCGCCGCCGGGCGGTGACCCGGACGGTCCAGCATGGGCGCGTGGGCTTCCGGATCGGCCAGCACGGCTTTCAGCTCGGCGATCAGGCTTTCGCCCAGCCGCGAGGCGCCGAAGCCCTTGGACACCGACCGCAGCCGGTTGAAGGCGTCCGGATCGGTCGGCGCCTGGGTGGCGATCTCGTCGATCGCCTCATCCTTGATGATCCGTCCGCGCGGCTGATCGCGCTCCTGGGCCATGCGCTCGCGCCAAACCGCCGTGGCCACGAAGGCCGCGAGATATTTGGCCGAATATTTCTTCGGCTTCAGCCGCTTCCAGGCGTTTTCGGGGGTCGTGTCGTAAAGCTGGGGATCGGTCAGGCTGCCCATTTCCTCCAGCACCCAGTCCAGCCGTCCTGATTTTTTCAGCTGCTCGCGGAGGCGCGGGTAGAGGGCCGCCAGATGGGTCACATCGCCCAGCGCATAGGTCAGCTGGGCCTCCGAAAGCGGCCGGCGGGCCCAGTCGGTGAAGCGGCTGCCCTTGTCCAGCTCCTTCTTCAGCATCTGGCGGACCAGCGCCTCATAGGACACCTGGTCGCCAAAGCCGGCCGCCATGGCCGCCACCTGGGTGTCGAACATCGGCAGGGGCATGGCGCCCAGCCGGACGAAGATCTCGATGTCCTGCCGCGCCGCATGGAAGACCTTGATGATCGCAGGATCCCGCAGCAGGTCGAGGAAGGGCGCCAGGTCCAGCCCCTCGGCCATGGGGTCTATGATGCCGGACACCTCTGTCGAGGCCGCCTGGATCAGGCAAAGCTTCGGCCAGTAGGTCGTCTCGCGCATGAACTCGGTGTCCACGGCGATGAAGGGCGCCTTGGCCAGGGCGGCGCAGAAATCGGCAAGGGCCGGATTGGTGGTGATCGGTGTCATTTGGATGCTATAGCCCCGGCGTGCGCCCCCATGGCAAGAGGGGCCGCAGAATTCCGTCCACTGATTCAGGTTCGTGTTCGATGAGCGACAGTTCTTCTTCCCCGCCCAACGGCCTGACCTACGCCCAGGCGGGGGTGGATATCGACGCCGGCGAGCGGCTGGTCGACGCCATCAAGCCGCTGGCGAAGTCGACCGCCCGCAAGGGGTCCGAGCCGTCGCTCGGGGGATTCGGCGCCCTGTTCGACCTCAAGGCCGCCGGCTTTACTGATCCGCTGATCGTCGCCACGACCGACGGGGTCGGCACCAAGCTGAAGATCGCCATCGACACCGGCCGCCACGACGGCGTCGGCATCGACCTGGTGGCCATGTGCGTCAATGACCTGCTGGCCCAGGGCGCCGAGCCCCTGCTGTTCCTCGACTATTATGCGACCGGCAAGCTGGACGTGGAGGCCGCCCGCCGCGTGGTGGCCGGGATCGCCGAGGGTTGCCGTCAGGCCGGCTGTGCCCTTGTGGGCGGCGAGACGGCGGAAAT
>CAYNDG010000272.1:0-2406 GCA_964395805.1 uncultured Brevundimonas sp. | reverse complement strand
TCGACAAGATCGAGCAGACGCTGCGGACCGAGTTCATGTCGAACCTGGCGCGCACGTCCAAGCGCGACAGCCACGAGATGATGGCGGACATCTTCAACAGCTTTGACCGCCAGACCGAGGCCCGCTTCATCGGTGCGCTGGAGGAGCGCAACCGCGAGGCGGCCGAACGTATCCGCGCCCTGATGTTCGTCTTTGAGGATCTGGCCAAGCTGGACCCGGGCGGGATCCAGACCCTGCTGCGTGCGGTCGAAAAGGATCAGCTGGCCCTGGCCCTGAAGGGGGCGTCGGAGTCCCTGCGCGAACTGTTCTTCGGCAATATGTCTGAACGTGCCTCAAAGATCATGCGCGAGGACATGGAGTCGATGGGGCCTGTCCGGCTGAAGGACGTCGACTCCGCGCAGATGGCCATGGTGCAGGTCGCCAAGGATCTGGCCGCCAAGGGTGAGATCATGCTGGTCGGACAGGGAGGCGATGATGAGCTCATCTACTGACGTCATCATGGCCGCCGCGGCCCGTCCGTTCGCCTTTGACACCGAGTTCGACGCCTCGGGCGCGGTGGTCCGGGCCACAGACTGGCGTCCGACCAAGCGCGCCTATTCGCCGGCGGAAGTCGGGGCCCTGGTCGCCGAGGCTCGCGCGGAGGCTCGCGGACAGGCTCTTGCCGAGGTCGACAGCCGCCGGTCGCAGGCCATTTCTGACCTCAGCAGCGCGCTTTCGGCCAGTCTTCCGCAGCTCGCGGCGGTGGTTCAGATGCACCGCGAACAGTCGGCGGATCTGGCGCTGGCGACCGGGCGTGCCCTCGCCTTCGCTGCTCTCGACCGGCTTCCGCAGGCCGCTGTTCGGGCCGCGCTGGAGGAGCTGGGACGAGAGATCGACGCCTCTCCGCGTCTGGTGATCGCCATGTCCGGGCTGGATGAGGCGGGCCGGGCCGAGATCGAGGAACTGTGCAAGAGCGTGGGCTATGCCGGCGCGGTCCGCTTTCGTGACGAGCCCGGTGCGGCCCGGGCGGCCTTTGAGCTGGAATGGGCCGACGGGCGGGCCGTTTTTGATCCGGCGGATGCCTTTGCCCGCCTTGAGGCGGCCGTGGGCCGGGCCCTGGCCGCGGGGGCGGGTGCGGACTCTACTGATACTGTGACACCGTCCGAAGGGATGATCCGATGACTGCCGACAATCTGCCGCTCGAGGAATTCGACCACGGGGTCATGCCCGTCGTCGGCGAGGACGGGACCGACAAGTCCGCGAGCGATCTCGCACCGGTGTTCGATGTTCCGGTGAATATCTCCGCCGTGCTGGGCAAGTCACACATGTCGGTCGCCCAGCTGCTGAAGCTGACCAGTGGCTCGGTTCTGGAGCTGGACCGCAAGGTCGGCGAGGCCATCGACATCTTCGTCAACAACCGGCTGGTCGCCCGCGGTGAGGTGGTGGTCGTCGAGGATCGACTGGGCGTGACCATGACGGAAATCATCAAGACCGAGGATACGGGCGCCTGAGGTTGGCGACCGGCAGTGAGATCTAGAGGAGAAGACCCATGCGGCTTCTGGTAGTTGGCAGACTGAGCGGGCAACTGGCTTCGGCCGTGAAAATGGCCATGGCCCACGGGGCCAAGGTGCATCACGTCGAGCGCGGCGATCAGGCCACCGAGCAGCTGCGACGCGGGCAGGGCGCGGACCTGTTGATGGTCGACTACCGGGTCGATATCGCCGCCCTGATCGCCGCCAATGAGTCCGAGCGCATCCATGTGCCGGTGGTGGCCTGTGGCGTCGATGCGGGTCCGGAAGACGCCGCGGCGACCATCCGTGCCGGGGCCAAGGAGTTCATCCCCCTGCCGCCCGAGGCCGATCTGATTGCCGCGGTGCTGTCGGCGGTGGCCGATGATGATCGTCCGCTGATTTCGGCCGACCCGTCGATGAAGGCCGTGATCGGTCTGGCCGACCAGGTCGCCCGCTCGGAAGCGTCGATCCTGATCACCGGCGAAAGCGGGGTCGGCAAGGAGGTCATGGCCCGCTATCTGCACCAGAACTCGCGCCGGGCCGACAAGCCCTTCATCAGCGTCAACTGCGCCGCCATCCCGGACAATCTGCTGGAATCCGAACTTTTCGGCCACGAGAAGGGCGCCTTCACCGGGGCTGTGGCCCGCCGGGTCGGCAAGTTCGAGGAAGCCGATGGCGGCACTCTTCTGCTGGATGAAATCAGCGAGATGGATGTGCGACTGCAGGCCAAGCTGCTGCGCGCGCTGCAGGAACGCGTCATCGACCGCGTCGGCGGCACCCAGCCGGTCCCGGTCGATATCCGCATCATCGCGACCTCGAACCGGAATCTCGCCGAGCATGTGAAGGCAGGCCATTTCCGCGAGGACCTGCTCTACCGCCTCAACGTCGTCAATCTGCGCATCCCGGCGCTGCGCGA
>CAYNDG010000271.1:0-2409 GCA_964395805.1 uncultured Brevundimonas sp. | reverse complement strand
GTCCCCGAACTGCACCTGACAGGTCGCCAGAAAGTGCAGCGCCGCAGGATCATTCGGCCGCTCGCGCACCTGCGCCTGCGCCTCGCGCAGGGCCTCTTCGGACCGTCCGTTCTGGCTCAGCAGATTGGCATAGGCCTGACGCGATTCCGGCGTCGGGGCTGCGGCGATGTTCCGCCGCGCGGCGGTCAGCGCGATCGAGACCTCGCCCATGGTCGCCGCCAGTCGCGAGACCGAGGCCCACTTCGTGCCGATCGGCGGATCCGCCTTGATCGCCCGGGCCAGCTTGTCGGCGGTCGTATCGCGGTCGCGGGCCTTGAAGGCCTCCACCGCCTCATTGATCAGGCGGGCGCCGTCCTGGTGGGCCGTCGTCATACAGGTCTGTCCTCCGTAAGCCGCAGAGGGCTAGCGGCCCCGGCCCCGGATCGCAAGCGCGCTCGCGGATCAGGCGGCCATGGCCGGGATCCAGCTGTCCTGATCGCTGATGCCGGGGGTCCAGCGCGCCTCGTCCCACAGCTGGTCCTCGACGGTATAGCCCGAGGTCGCCGACAGGTGGATCACATCGACCACCTGTTCTTCCAGCCGGTCCCAGATGACGGCCAGATCGCTGCATCCATCGGCATCGCACGGCACCGTCAGATAGCGGTCGGCCAGGCGGGTCGGGCGGGGGGAGGGGGTCGCTTGGAACATGGGTCTGATCCTCGTTTGGCGGGGCCGGATCGCTCCGGCGCTTGATGACGAGGACAGATTGGCGCACAGATACGTCAGAAACGGTCGTATCAATCCGGAGCTCCCATGCGTCACGACAAGGCCGCGATGATCCTCGACCTGGCACGCCGCATGGCCGCGAGTTCCGAAGGCCTGTCGCTCGACGAGATGGCCCGCGATCTGGCCGTCAGCCGCCGGACGGCCGAGCGCATGCGCGATGCCGTGCTCATGACCTTCCCCGCGGTCGAGGAGGTCTCCGATCCGCCGCACAAGCGCTGGCGTATTCGCGGTGGCCTGTCCGGCTTTGAACAGGCCCCGACCGCCGCCGAACTGGTCGAGCTGGCCAAGGCCGCCTCGGCGCTGCGCCTGTCGGGCGAGCCGTCGCGGGCCGCCGCGCTCGAGTCACTGGAGCGCAAGCTCAAATCGGCCATGCGTTCGGCCACCCTGACCCGTCTGGCCCCGGATCTGGAGGCCCTGGTCCGCGCCGAAACCATCGCCGTCCAGGCCGGCCCGCGCCCCACGGCGGACGAGGCCGAGCTGACCCCCATCCGTCACGCCGTGCTGGCCGAGCGCCCCTTAAGCTTTGTCTACAGCCGCCCCGGCGCCCCCTCGCGCAGACGCATCGTCACCCCCTGCGGCCTGATGTTCGGCCGAGCCAACTATCTGGTCGCCGCCGACCGCGACAGCGGCCGCATCCAGACCTTCCGCCTCGACCGGATGAGCGCGATTACGGTCGAGGAGGGCACCGCCCGCCCGCCCGAGGGCTTTGACCTCCAGGCCTTCGCCTCGCGCTCCTTCGGCATCTATCAGGACGAGGTCGAGAACGTGGAGCTGCTGATCACGCCCGAGGGCGCGGACGAGGCCCGGGCCTGGCGCTGGCACCCCACCCAGACCCTCGAGGACCTGCCCGACGGCTCGGTCCGCGTGCGCTTTACCGCCTCGGGCATGCGCGAACTGGCCTGGCACCTGTTCACCTGGGGCCATCAGGTCCGCATCCTCGCCCCCGACCGCCTCAAGACCGCCATGGCCGAAGCGCTGGACGCGGCAAGGGGGGCGTTGAACTGATAGCTAAGGCCTTGCGTCCCGGGCGATGTCCCCCGAAAGTCCGCGAATGACCTTTCCCGCGAAACTGGCCTTCATTCATCCGCTCTGGTTCCTGATCGCTCTGATCGTGGCCTTCGCCGTGCCCGTCGCAATGATGGATGCCAGCATTGAAGTCCTGATGATCGGTGCGCTGATGTCGACATGGGCGATCCTGCTCCCGCTCGCCTGGGCCTTTGGCATCTACACAGCATCAACGTATCTGACCGACAGTGGCAGCGCTGTGCGGGACTGGATCTTCTACGTCGCGGGCCTCGGGGTTCTCATCCTCCCGCCCGTGACGATCGCCAGCGACGCGCTGGGCAGTGCGGGCACTGTGCCAGGGGCCGTGGCCGGATACCTCGGCTTCGCGGCCGCCGGCAGCTATTTCGTTAGTTTGTGGCTAGGGTCCGCCGCCCTCGTTGCTTTCGAGGAAGACGAGGCCAAGCCGCCGTTCCACAAGGTCGTGGGCACCTTCTTGCTCATGGTTTACTGGGTCATCGGCGTCTGGGTAATGCAGGGCCGCCTGAAGGCCCTGCGGCACAAGCTTGTGGCCGATTAGCATAAGGCCTCACGGCACCATCTGCAGCGGCACCCATGCCGCCACCTGGGCCAGCATCACAA
>CAYNDG010000270.1:1833-2443 GCA_964395805.1 uncultured Brevundimonas sp. | reverse complement strand
TAACAGGCGTCCACAAAGGGCCCTTGGTAGTACTGGACGGCTCGCCGGTAGGTGGCCACGGCGCGCTCGACCTCCCCGGCGGTGTCCTGAACCCGGGCCTGGTTGTAGATGGTTTCAAACTCCTCAACGTCCGTCCAGACATAGCGGCTTTCCAGGCAGAGCACCCCCTCGGCCCGGTAGAGCAGTTCCGGGGGCGGCGCCTCCCCCTCCCCCTTGAGGGCCGAGCGGATGTAGGAAAGGGCCACGGCTACGCTGCGCCTGCCCTTGACGACGTCGCCGGGCCAGAACTGCTCGAGGACCACGTCCTCCGAAACCCTCCGGCGAAGGGCCAGAAAGCCGAGGAGATATTTGGTCTTCTGGGTCCTCCAGAGGGGCTCGGGGATGCGCTCCTCGCCCCGGTAGACTTCGAACGCCCCCAGGAAGCGCAGCCGGAGCCAAGGTCGGGCTTCAGCCCCCGGTTCGCTGGCGGGGCTGGCCAGAGAGCAGGCCTGGCTGGCAACGCCAGGATCGGGGTCGCTCAGAAGGCGATCCCGCAGCGCCCTGGGCAGGCCGCGGACGGTCAGACATACCTCCACCAGGGCCCGCCGGGCGGCCGGGGACAGCTCGCCCG
>CAYNDG010000270.1:0-1823 GCA_964395805.1 uncultured Brevundimonas sp. | reverse complement strand
TGGCGGGGGTGGTCGCCGACCAGCCGGGCCAGCAGCCGACCCTGGCGAGGGTCAGGGGAGCGGGCCAGTTGCTCGAATCCCAAGGGCACCAGCCAGGGGATGACGTCCCCCATCTGCCCGGCCTGGGCCGGACTCAAGATGACTTCGGCGGCCTTCGGCAACTGATCGAGGCCCTGACCGGTGAGGCGGCCCGCCAGTATCTGGAAGGGCAGGCCCGCGTGGCCCGGGGGCTGGCCCGCGACTTCAGGATCCAGCCCGCCGATGTGCCGGGTCGGGTCGAGAGCCTGCAAGGGTCGGTCAAGGCGCTGGAGAAACAGGTCGCCGAGCTGAAGAAACAGGTCGCCCTCGGCGGCGGCGGGGGCAGCAATGCCGCCCCGGAAGAGATCGGCGGCACCAAGCTGATCGCGCGCGTGCTGGACGGCGTCGACGGCAAGGGCCTGCGCGGCGTGGCCGAGGATTTCCGCAAACAGGTGGGTAGCGGCGTCGTCGCCCTGATCGGCACCACCGACGGCAAGGCCGCCGTGACCGTGGCCGTGACCTCGGACGTGACCGACCGGATCAACGCCGCCGACCTGGCCCGCGCTGCGGTGCTGGCCATGGGCGGGCAAGGCGCCGGCGGCAAGCCGGACTTTGCCCAGGGCGGCGCCCCGGACGGATCAAAGGCCGAGGCCGGGCTGCAAGCCGTGCGGGATGCGCTGGGGGGCTGAACCCCGACCCGGAAAGCGAACGGGGTGAATTTCGGCTCGAGGTGGGAAGCGGACCTTGGTTCATACGGCGCGGCGAACTAGTGTGACGACATGATCGACACACAGACAACGTACTCGATTGTGGCTTTCACCGTGGCCTATGGGGGCTGGTTTTTCTTTGTCCCGTCGAGGATCGCCGAGTTGTGGTGGCGGGATGACATGCCGGTTCATGAGATCATGCATCACTTTCGCTATTGGGAGAGACGGCGGGTCTGGATATCCTTGGTGGGGTTCGGGGCTTGCGTGCTTTCGGTTTCGTTGCCTGCGGCTTCTGCCATCCCCGGGATCGCGTTGTTCGTCGGCCTGATTTCCCTTTCGGCAGCGGACGCATTTCAAACCCGGCAGTTATCGCGTGACCTCCCCCGTTGGTCGCCGAGCCCCGGGATTGGCCCGAACGGCGGCAAAATGGGTCGTGTCCTCGACTTGCTGTTCGGCAAGAAGCCAACCAGCGACCGGGAGGGGAAATAGCCGCTGGTGAGATGATCCGGCGCATTGTCCGCAATGGGCCGGGAGCTGACCGTCGCCGGAGGGTGGAAAGCGCGGCTTGACCATGCACAATGGGGTATGGCTCGCTCGACCCGAAATCGCAGTGGAGTGCCTTCGGAGGCAAGGTTGTCCGGGTTGTCAGACGCCGAGCTTGAGAAGGAAGCTGCGCGGGTGGCAAGCCGGCTTGCGAACCCTCTATCTCCGCTTCTCTCGAAGCTGTTCCTCAAGAAGCGTCACGCCATCCAAGCTGAACAGGCTCGACGCGTAGATTGAGGTCCGCTTGGGGTCGGGAGCAGACCGTCGCCCGAGGGTGGTGAGCGGACGTTAGCTGGCCCGGCCGGGCAAACACGACTGGCGGCTATTCTTCCCGGTGACCTGCGCAGCGATAATACCGCGAAGAGGTCCGCTCAGGTTCAAGCGTCATTTCTTTTCCGCCGTGAGAGAGGCGCAGGGTCTCCGTGGCGTTCCAGTAGCCCCCTTCAGCGGAGTATTCTGCGGTGTAGTGAACGCTACGACCCGACTCGCGAATGATGTGGGTCAGGCGACCTTCGAACTCGTCGAAGTAGTCCAACGACGTGGCGCCGATATGCA
>CAYNDG010000269.1:0-2455 GCA_964395805.1 uncultured Brevundimonas sp. | reverse complement strand
ACGAGGGGCCCCGTGCCCAGTTCAGAGCCGACGGGATGATAGACGGCGACACAAGCGACCTGTGGCAGGTGGTGCGCGTGATCGGCGGCGCGAGTAGCGGCCTGCAGACCGTCCTTCGCCAGGCCGATGCGCCGGGCCCGCATTTCGGCTCGCAACGCACGCTTGTCGATCATGGCGTCCCCGGGAAGGTTCCGCCCTCAAGCAGCGAGGCCCCGCGGGCCGAGCGATAGGGCAAGAAAGAGGTTGGCGGCGCCACAAGAACCGTGAGGAGCGTTCAATCCTCTCGACCTGGATTACCAGGTGGGCGCCGTGTGCCCAGGCCCTCGAGCCCGAACAGGGACAGCTCCCTATGAGAGAATTAAGGTCGCAAGGATTAGTTGCCCTCGACGTGAGCCGCAGCAGGACCCGCCAGTCACCTAGATAAGGCTCGACCTGTGGCCGGACAATGGCCGATGTACGGGACGACGCGAATTCCGGTCGCGGGGCTCAGGGTATGGTCTGGGCGATCTTTTCGATACGGGCGGCAACGGCGTTGAGAGCCTCGGCCACGCCGGCATCGGTGGATGGCGTCTCGGCCGGCCGCGCGGGGGCGCTGCCCGAGCGCGCCTCCTGCAACTCGTCTGCGAGGATCAGCCCGGCCATGAGGAACAGGCGCAGGTCTCCGACATGACCGACTTCAGCCGCGACATTGCTGACGTGGCCGGCGAACTGGGCCGCCAGCTGTCGCACGCGGTCCTCCTGGCCATCGGCGCATCCCACGGCATAGGGGCGGCCGTTAACCTCTACGGTGACGGTGGCCATCAGACATCCTCCCCACCGGCTTCATCGTCTGCAAGTATGGCCCGGATGGCTTCGGCCGAAGCGGCCAGCGCGGCGCGGGCCTCCCGCCCTGCGCCTTCCAGCTCGGCCAGACGCCCGGCGTCGGCGCGCGGCGCAAACAGGTCGTCATCGCCGATCGGGGGTGCCGAGGCCGGTCGGGCCTTCAGGTCCTGCATGCGGCGTTCCAGCAGGGCGAGGGCCTTGTCGATACGGGCTTTCGCAGCGGTGGTGGCGTCGGCCATCGGTGTCACTTCCTCCGGAATCCCTATAGAACCCGTCCGCGCGTCGGGGTAAAGCGGCCCCGCCCCCCTTTTTCTCCCCCGCGTCCCGAGAGGTTGCCCGTGGCAAAAGCCGATTCCACCCCGCCGAAGGCTACCCCGAAGCAGATGGCCGATGCCATCCGGGTGCTGAGCATGGACGCGGTGCAAAAGGCCAACAGCGGCCACCCCGGCATGCCGATGGGCATGGCCGATGTCGCGACCGTGCTGTTCTCGAAGTTTCTCAAGTTCGATGCCAGCCGCCCCGACTGGGCCGACCGCGACCGGTTCATCCTGTCGGCCGGGCATGGCTCCATGCTGATCTACGCCCTGCTGCACCTGACCGGCCATGAGGCCGCGACCCGCGAGGAGTTGTCGAACTTCCGCCAGTGGGGATCAAAGACCGCAGGCCACCCCGAGTATGGCCACATGCCGGGCGTCGAGACGACCACCGGCCCGCTGGGTCAGGGCCTGGCCAATGCCGTCGGCTTTGCCATGGCCGAACGCCATCTGGCGGCCCATTTCGGCGAGGATCTGGTCGACCACCGCACCTGGGTGATCGCGGGAGACGGCTGTCTGATGGAGGGGGTTTCGCAGGAGGCCATTTCGCTGGCGGGCCGCTATCGGCTGAAGAAGCTGACCGTGCTTTGGGACGACAACGCCATCACCATCGACGGCGCCGTCAGCCTGTCCGATGCCACGGATCAGAAGGCCCGCTTCAAGGCGGCCGGCTGGGCGGTCAAGGCCGTCGACGGCCACGACAAGGCGGCCATCAAGTCCGCGCTGAAATGGGCCGTGCGTCAGGACAAGCCGACCCTGATCGCCTGCAGGACGAAGATCGGGCGCGGCGCCGCCACCATGGAAGGCAGCCACAAGACCCACGGCGCAGCGCTGGGCGAGGCCGAGATCGCGGCCACGCGGCTGGGCCTCGGCTGGGATCACGCCCCGTTCGACATTCCTGAGTCCGTCGAAAAGGCCTGGCGCAAGGTCGGCCGCCGCGGCACCGAGGTCCGTCAGGCGTGGGAGGAGCGGCTGGAGGAGTCGGAGTTCCACGATGACTTCGTGCGGGCCATGGCCGGGGGCCTGCCCGATGACGCCTTCGAGGCTCTGGATGCCGCCATCGCGAAAACTGTCGAGGCCAGACCGGCCCAGGCCACGCGTCAATCGTCCGGCGCGGCGCTCGCCGCCCTGTTCGAGCCCATCCCCGAGCTGATCGGCGGCTCGGCCGACCTGACCGGCTCGAACAACACCCTGGTGGCCGGCACCGAGACCTTCGACGCCCCCGACTATGCCGGGCGCTATATCAACTGGGGCATCCGCGAGCACGGCATGGCCGCCGCCATGAACGGCATGGCGCTGCACGGCGGGCTGATCCCCTA
>CAYNDG010000268.1:0-2456 GCA_964395805.1 uncultured Brevundimonas sp. | reverse complement strand
CGAGGTCCACAATCGCACCATCGCCCGCCTCGAATATGCGAAACACGGGGGACGTCCGGTTCGCTGAGACGTCGCCGGTTTTGCGGCAACGCTTGCGAGGCTGATACGTTAGGCCGACTCGCGTCGGGCTTGTGGGCTCGACCCTCCCGCGCCAGCCACCGGAGCCGCCCATGAACGCGCCTGCCCCCGTTCAGGACCAGAGCGCCCGTGACGTCGCGACCTATCTCGCCTCGCGCCGCGTCATGTCCGAGTTGGCCCGCGGGTTGTCGCCCGAGGATCTTCAGGCCCAGTCCATGCCGGACTGCAGTCCCGGCAAATGGCATCTGGCGCACACGACCTGGTTCTATGAGGCGATGATCCTGGGCCGCGATCCCGACTACCGGCCCTGCGACCCCGCCTGGTTCACCCTGTTCAACTCCTACTACGACGGTGTCGGCGAGCGCATCGCCCGCGACCGGCGTGGCCTGATCACACGGCCCTCGCTGGAAGATGTTCTGGACTACCGCCGCGAGGTGGATCGCCGCATGGTCGAGCACCTGCGCGCCGGCCTGACCGACGGGCAGGGGCGTTACCTGCTGGCTCTGGGCCGCAACCATGAGCAGCAGCATCAGGAACTGTTCCTGATGGATATTCTGAACCTGATGTCCTGTTCGCCGCTGGATCCGGCGGCGTACGGGGACGAGCCGGGATGGCGCATGGCGGCCCCGACACGCGGCGGCCGGGAGGCCTTCGACGGCGGTCTTGTGACCCTCGGCCACGACGGCGCAGGCTTCGCCTTCGACAATGAGGGTCCGGCCCATCCGGTCCACCTTCAGCCCTTCCAGCTGGCCCGCGATCTGGTAACCAACGGCCAGTGGCTCGAATTCATGGCCGATGGCGGCTATCGCCGGCCCGGGCTGTGGCTGTCCGACGGCTGGGCGACCGCCCGGTCCGAGGGCTGGCAGGCGCCTCTTTACTGGCGTGAGGAGAGCGGGGGCCGCTGGTCTGTCATGACCCTGACCGGCCGCCGGCCCGTCGATCCCGATGCCCCGGTCTGTCACATCAGCCAGTATGAGGCCGACGCATTTGCTCGCTGGTCCGGCGCCCGCCTGCCGACCGAGGCGGAATGGGAGCACGCCGTCCGCACCCGGACCGACGCCTTCTCCGGGCTGGACGGTCAGGTCTGGCAGCACACCGCCAGTGCCTATGCGCCCTATCCCGGCTTCCGCGCCACGCCCGGCACCGCAGGCGAGTACAACGGCAAGTTCATGGCCAACCAGGGCGTGCTACGCGGCTCCTGTTTCGCCACCCCGCCCGATCACCGCCGGCTGACCTATCGCAACTTCTACTATCCGCACCAGCGCTGGGCCTTTGCCGGTCTCCGTCTGGCCCACGACCCGGCCCCCCGGACCGGGGGCCGCGACCCCGCCGACGATGAGACGGCCCGTTTCCCTGCCGACCTGATCGAGGGCCTGTCCAGGCCGCAGAAGTCGCTGTCCCCCAAATGGCTGTACGACGCCGAGGGCTCGCGCCTGTTCGAGGACATTACCCGCCTGCCGGAATACTATCCGACCCGTCAGGAGACGGCCCTGCTGCGCGACATGGCGCCCGATATCGCCCGCTTCATGGGCGACAATGCCGTGCTGGTCGAGTTCGGCTCGGGCGCCAGCGAAAAGACCCGCATCGTCCTCGATCAGGCCCCCGGCTTGGCCACCTATATGCCGATCGACATCAGCACCGATGCGCTGGACGCTGCCACCGCCCGCATCCGCGCGGCCTATCCGAATCTGGAGGTCAGTCCCGTGGCCGGCGACTTCCTCGACCTGCCGCCGTTGCCGGAGTTGGGGCGTGGCCCGCGCACCGGCTTCTTCCCCGGCTCGACCATCGGCAATCTGACGCCGGATCAGGCCGTCCGGTTTCTGACCTCGGCCCACGCGCGGCTCGCGCCCGGTTCGCGCTTCATCCTCGGTGTCGATCTCGTCAAGTCACCCGGGTTGCTGGTGGCCGCCTATGATGATGCCGAGGGGGTTACCGCGGCGTTCAATCTCAATCTGCTGGAACGGGCCAACCGCGAACTGGGTGCCGACTTCGACCTCGACGCCTTCGCGCACCGGGCGGTCTGGAACGCCGGGCTGTCCCGCATGGAGATGCATCTGGTGTCGCTGGCGGACCAGACGGTGACCGTCGACGGGTCTCGCCATCGCTTTCTCGAGGGGGAAACCCTGCACACCGAAAGCTCACGGAAATTCACGCGGGAGTCGGTGGTGGAAATGGTCGGGCAGGCGGGGTGGACATTGGTCGACTGGCGGCAGTCGGCGGCACCCGCCGTGGCCCTCGCCCTGTTGCAGGGCTGAGGGCCTGAGCCGCCTATTCGGGGGTCGCGGGCGTCGTCTCGTCGGTCCGCCGGCTGCCGTGAGAGGCCTCGCCGCCCTTGCGCCCGGCCTGGGCCGCAAGCGCGCGATCCTGGGAAAAGCTGC
>CAYNDG010000267.1:0-2462 GCA_964395805.1 uncultured Brevundimonas sp. | reverse complement strand
CCCCGATCACGACGGCGGCGGGCACATTGACATAGCCCAGCGACAGCGGCGGCCGACCCTCCGCCGACCAGCCGAACACGACAAAGCCCACGGTCGCGGCCGCGCCAATCGCCATGCCAAAGCCCGAGGCGGTGGCCACCGCCTGATGGATCGGGCGACCGCACAGGGTCAGCATCAAACCGCCGAAACTGCCCCCGCCGATGCCCATCATGGCCGACAGACCGCCGATGGCCGTGCCCCAGCCGCGCCGGCCCCACCCCTGCGGCACATCCCGGGCCAGGGTAAAGCGCTCGGGCATCAGGCCCAGTTGGGCGGCGATGGCGCCCAGAAAGAGCGCATAGATCCAGGCCAGCCCCTGCATCGACACCAGACCGGCGATGAAGGCCCCGACCAGAGCCCCGCCGCCGACCCACGGCGTCCAGGTCTTCAGCACGACCTCATCGACCGCCCCGTGCGCCCGGTGCGCCGTCAGCGAGCGCCAGGAGGTCAGCACAATACTGAGCAGGGAGCTGCCGATCGCCACATGCAGATTGGCTTCGCCGCCCAGACCCAGCAGGGCAAAGGCCCAGAACAGCACCGGCACGATCACCGTGCCGCCGCCCACCCCGAACAGGCCGGCGATAAGGCCCGCGAACACCCCCGCCGCGGCCAGCCCGGCGATCAGGCTGAGGATCTCAAACGGGGAAAGGTTCACCAGGCGATGGACTCAAGCCGTTCGGCCGCCCGGGCCTCGGCCTCGTGCACCGCGTCCAGCGCCCGGTCCAGAACCTCCAGCCCGGCACCCGGCTGGATGCTGTCGACCGTCAGGATGCGCCGCCAGCTGCGCGCGCCGGGCCGTCCATGCATCAGGCCCAGCATATGACGCGCCATGGCCGGCAGGGCGACGCCCTCCTCCAGCCGCGCGGCCATATAGGGGCGGTAGGCGGCAAGCGCCTGCTCGACCGACCGCGCCTGGCCCTCGCCGAAGATCAGCGGATCGACCCGGCCGAGACCCGCCGGCTCATGATAGGCGGTGCGCCCCAGCATGACCCCGTCCAGTGCCACCCCGTCCTGCGGCTGCAGCAGGTCCTGCGCCGCCTCGACCGAGGGAACCCCGCCATTCAGCACCACCGTCAGGTCGGGCCGCTCGCGCTTCAGCCGCCGTACCAGATCATAGTCCAGCGGCGGGATGTCCCGGTTCTCCTTTGGCGACAGACCCTTCAACCAGGCCATGCGGGCGTGGACGATGAAGTGATCGACTCCGGCGTCGGCGCAGGCTTCGACCAGGGCGAACAGGGCCTGTTCCGGGATCTGGTCGTCGACCCCGATCCGGCACTTGACCGTCACGGGCACCGGCACCGCTTCGGCCATCGCCCGCATGCAGTCGGCCACCAGCGCCGGCTCACGCATCAGACAGGCGCCGAACCGCCCGGACTGGACCCGGTCGGACGGGCAGCCGACATTCAGGTTGATCTCGTCATAGCCGAACGGCAGAGCCGCTCGCGCCGCCTCGGCCAGGGCTTCCGGGCTCGATCCTCCCAGTTGCAGCGCCACCGGCCCGACCTCGGGGTCATGGCGCAGCAGGCGCGTGCGGTCGCCATGGATCACCGCATCGGCGGTCACCATTTCCGTATAGAGCATGGCCCGACGGGTCAGGGACCGGTGAAAGGCCCGGCAGTGCCGGTCCGTCCAGTCCATCATCGGGGCGACGCTGAGCCTGTGGGCGGCGAAGGTCATGGCCGGGGCGGATACACCAAAACCGCCCGAACCGGAATTCGGCGCGACATTGCCGACACGCGCCCCGGCTTCTGCCTCATTATCGCCCCTCACGCGCCGCCCGGGGGTCGCATGTCCGGCGAACCAGGCCCCCCCTCCGGCCCATGAAGCGGCAAGGTTGTACGGATTTCGGTCTTGTCCCGGCCTTAGTTGCATCGCCGGGCAGGAGCCGCTACCGTCCCGAATGAGACCACTAGTTGTTGTTTTTCAATGACTTTGATATCCGGTTTTGGAACCGGATCCGGGTTTCGCCCGTTTGACCTGTACGTCCAACCTCCCCGGAAGGAGCCTTTCCATGCGTATCCCTCTTTTTGCTGCCGTTTCCGCCGTGGCCCTGATGGCCGGTTCGGCCCAGGCGGCCCCCGCCACCGTCGCCCCGGTCGCAGTCGTGGCCCAGGAGCCCGGCTATTCCGACGACGAACTGAAGAAGTTCGGCACCGCCATGGAGCAGCTGTCCGGCATTTCGGCCCAGATCCAGGGCGGCACCCCGACCGCTGAGCAACAGGCGGAAATGGCCGGCATCGTCGAGAATTCCGGCCTGACCATCGAACGCTTCAATGCAATTTCGCAGGCCGTCAGCAGTGATCCGGTGCTGCAGGCCCGGATGGCCGTGGTCATGACCCCGCCGTCGCCGGAAGGCTCTGTCGCCGCCTCGGTCACCGATCAGGAGGTGGAGCAGTTCTCCCTGGCCATGGGCCGTATTCAGG
>CAYNDG010000266.1:0-2466 GCA_964395805.1 uncultured Brevundimonas sp. | reverse complement strand
TCCTCGGTCGAGATGTCGGCGATGGTCACGCCCGCCGCCCGCACCGCAGCCAGCACCTGTTCTACCGAAGAGCGGCCCTTGCGATAGGTGACCGAGAAGGCGCCGCCCGGCCGTTTGGTGACCTCAAAGCCCTCCAGCACAGGCGGGGTCGCCATCGCTGTTTCGGGCGAGACCACCACATTGCGGGTATCCAGCCGCCGCAGCAGCTGCGGCGTGGGCTCGCAGGCCACGACCTGCCCCCGGTTGACGATGGCGATGGTGTCGCAGAGCTCCTGCGCCTCCTCCAGATAGTGGGTCGTCAGAAGGATGGTCACGCCCTCGGCGTTCAGGCGGCGCACATACTCCCAAAGCTGGCGGCGCAGCTCGACGTCCACCCCGGCCGTCGGCTCGTCGAGGATCAGCACAGGCGGCGCATGCACCAGCGCCTTGGCCACCATCAGCCGCCGCTTCATGCCGCCCGACAGGGCGCGGACATAGGCATTGGCCTTGTCCGACAGGCCCAGCGCCTCCAGCAGGGCGTCGGAGCGACGTTCATTCGCCGGCACGCCATAGAATCCCGCCTGGACCTCAAGCGACTCGCGTGGCGTGAAGAAGACGTCGGCGACGATCTCCTGCGGGACAACGCCGAGGGCCGCCCGGGCGTCGCGCGGCTGGCTGTCGATGTCCCGGCCCCAGATCGAGACATCTCCGGACGTCTTCTTCACCACGCCGGCCAGAATGTTGATCAGGGTCGACTTTCCGGCACCGTTCGGACCCAGCAGGCCGAACATGGCACCCCGGGGAATGTCCAGATCGATACCCTTCAGGGCCTCCTTGGGCGGGGCCTTTTTCGAGCCCGCATAGGTCTTGGTCAGGCCCCGGATGCGGATGGCGGAGTCGGGCAGCGAAGAGGCAGCGGTCATGGGGTTCCGAATACAGGATCAGGCGTTTGACGCCGATGGGCGCGCCGCATAGGTATGCCTCGCCCGCCTCCGCGCCAAGATCAGGGGTCACAAATGCCGCCGCGCCACCCGCTTCCCGCTCCCGGTTCCCCGGAAATGACCCCCGAGCAAATCGCCGTAACCCATCATCGCGTCGCCTGTGATGGCGGTGGCGGCGCCCTCGGGCATCCGCTGGTCTATATGGAAATCGGCGACGAGGGCTTTGTCGAATGCGGTTATTGCGACCGCCGCTTCGTTCTGGTGGCCGAGCGGGTGGCTGACGCCGAATACCGCGACCCGGCGCCCCGCCACGACGCCCACTGAGACGGGAGTGGCCACCTCTTACGCGAATTGATTCCCCGGCCAGACCCTGAGCGGCTAGACCACCGCCTTCCTGTTCTCCCTCCCCGAACCGGCCAGACGTCATGCGTTATCTGCACACCATGGTCCGGGTTTCTGACCTGGACGCCTCGCTCCGCTTCTACTGTGACCACCTCGGGCTCACCGAGGTGCGGCGCGTGGACCATGAGGCGGGCCGGTTCACCCTGGTCTTCCTCGCAGCGCCCCGGGACGGGGCCCGGTCGGCGGCCGAGCGCTCGCCCGAGCTGGAGCTGACCTGGAATTGGGATCCCGAGACCTATACCGGCGGACGGAATTTTGGCCACCTTGCCTATAAGGTCGATGACATTCACGCCACCTGCCAGCGGCTGATGGACGCCGGCGTCACCATCAACCGTCCGCCCCGCGACGGGCGCATGGCCTTTGTCCGCTCGCCGGACGGAATCTCCATCGAGCTTCTGCAGGAGGGCGAGGCCCTGACCCCGTGTGAACCCTGGATCTCCATGCCGAACGAGGGCAGCTGGTGAGGGGGGCGCTTGCGATCGGCCTCTCGGCCCTGACGCTGGCGGGCTGTGCCTCGACCACCGAGACAAATCCGGGGCGGACAGCGACCGAGCAGCTGCTGGTGGCGCGCGCGACCGACGCCGCCGTGGACGGCCTGCGCCTGCCGATCCCGCCCGGCACCCGCGTGTTCGTCGACGACACCTATTTCCGGGCCGAAAGCGCCCCCTATGCCGTCAGCGCCATTCGCGGCGCCGTTCTTCAGGCCGGCTATCCGCTGGCCCGCACGCGGGACGAGGCCGACGCCATCTTCGAGATCCGCGCCGGGGCCCTGTCGCTGGAACAGATGCGGCGGGTGTTCGGCATCCCGGCCGTGCGGGTGCCGATCAACGACACCTTCAATGTCGTTTCAGTGCCCGAGCTGTCGGTCTACAGCCGTCGCGACCGGGTCGGCGTCGCCGAGTTCTCGGGCTTTGTCTATGACGCGAAAACGGGCCAGGCGCTGGGGGCCATTGTGCCCATGACCGGCCAGTTCCTGATCCGCAGCCACCAGATGCTGATGATCTTTGCCTGGGGTCAGCAGCGGCTGGATCCGGGTGAGCGGGAGCCGGGCGACAGCTGGTTCCAGTTCTGAAGATAGGCACTGCTTCCCGGCTGACGGACGCGCCGGACCCCTCTATGGTCGCGCCATGAGCCAGTCTGAGAC
>CAYNDG010000265.1:0-2469 GCA_964395805.1 uncultured Brevundimonas sp. | reverse complement strand
GGGACGGTGACGCTCAAGCGAATCAAACACGATGACAGCCTCCCTCATATTGGAGAGGCCAGACTGCAACGGATACGGTTTCAGATCAACCGGCGTTACGGCGCGGTCAGGCGGCTTCCGCCTCGCCCTCGACCATGCGCTGGATGGCGACATAATCGGTCTTGCCGGTCCCCAGTACGGGCACTTCCGCCACCTTCAAGATCCGCTTGGGGATGGCCAGATCGGGCGCCCCGTGGCTGCGGGCCCATTCGGTCAGGCGCGCGGCCTCAGCATCGACCCGGTCCGTGACCAGCACCAGTTTCTCGCCTTTGCGGCTGTCCGCGACCGCGACCACGGCATGCCGCGATTCGGGCCATACAGCGCTGGCCAGGCCCTCGACGGCCGTCAGGCTGATCATCTCGCCCCCGATCTTGGCGAACCGCTTGACCCGTCCGAGGATGGTCACATAGCCGTCTGCATCGATGTCCACGATGTCGCCGGTGTCGTGCCAGCCATCCTTGAGCGGCTCAAGCTGATCGGGATCGTCAGGAGAGATATAGCCTGCCATCACATTGGGCCCGCGCAGGTAAAGACGTCCGCCGGTGTCGATGCCGGGAACCGGGTCCACCCGCCATTCCATGTCAGGCAGCATCTGGCCGACAGTGCCGGGCCTGTTCCGGTCCGGGTGGTTCACGGCGACGACCGGTGCAGCCTCTGTCGCGCCATAGCCCTCGAGCAGTTTCAGCCCTCCGAACTTGGTGTTGAACAGGTGGTGGGTCTCGTCCCGCACCCGCTCGGCGCCAGCCACCACAAATTGCAGGGTCGAGAAATCATCCGGTCCCGCGACCCGCGCATACTGGTTCAGGAAAGTATCGGTCGCGAACAGGATCGAGGCCTTCACATCCGTCAGAAGCTCCACGATCTGTTTGGAGTGAAGCGGGGACGGGTACTGGAAGGCCTTCATGCCCGTCAGCAACGGCAGCAGCACGCCGCCCGTCAGGCCAAAGCAGTGAAAGGTGGGCAGGGGATTGAACATCACCCAGTCGGGGTCGAGGTCGATGTGCCGGGCGACCTGGCGCACATTCGACACCATATTCGACTGGCTGAGCATGACACCCTTCGGGCTGCCGAAGCTGCCGGAGGTAAAGAGGATCACGCCCGCGTCCTCGGGTCGCGTCTCGACGCGAAACTGCTTCGGGAAGAAGCCGGCCATCAGGCCGAACAGCTTGTCCGGCAGACCGATGGTCTTGCGGATGTCGTCCAGCCAGATGATCTCGGCGACCTCGGCCAGACTGTCGGTCAGCGCTTCCAGCTTGGCCTGGGTAATGAACCGCTTGGCCGACAGGACGCGCTTGACGCCAGAGGCCTTGATCGCCGCCTTCAGGTTCATCTCGCCCGAGGTGAAGTTCAACATCACCGGCACGCGGCCCATGGCGTGCAGGCCATAGAAGGTCACCACGACCCCGGAGCTGGATGGCAGCAGGATGGCAATCCGCTCGCCGGGCTCGGTCAGGGCGGCGATCTTCCGGCCCAGAACCATGGCCGCGCGGATGAGCCCCGTATAGGTCAGGGGGTTGCGGTCCAGATCCTCGAGGATCGGCTTGTCGCCGTACCTGTCCCGTGCCGCGACGAGGGCGTCGAAAATGGTTTCCTGAACGGCCCTGGCGTGCATCTTTGACGACAAACGGTGCCTCCCTGCGAGGGGTCTGCTGCCCCTCCTTGATTGTCCGGGCAAACTAGAGGCGGGAACGCGCGTTGAAAAGATAAGTTACACGGCGTGAGTGTTCGCACCGATGTCTTGCGGCTTGCCATCCGGGTGCTGAAGGCCGACATAGCGGCTTCCGAGCCCTTTCGCCGTTGCCGAAGCCCCGACGCCATGGTCACCCTGATCGACACCCTTCACCGGTCGCCCGCCGAACTGCGCCACCCGGAGAAGCGCAACCGGCCGGAAAGCCCTGTGCTGAAGAAGCCCGACTGGCTGCGGGTCAAGGCGCCCGGCTCCGGCCAGTACAACGCCACGAAATCCATCGTGAAGGACAAGGGCCTGGTCACCGTCTGCGAAGAGGCGGCCTGTCCCAACATCGGCGAGTGCTGGAGCCAGAAGCACGCCACCCTGATGATCATGGGCGACACCTGCACCCGGGCCTGCGCCTTCTGCAACGTCAAGACCGGCCTGCCCCAACCGCTGGATCCGGAAGAGCCGGCCAAGGTCGGACTGGCCGTGGCCCAGTTGGGACTGAACCACGTGGTCATCACCAGCGTGGACCGGGACGACGTCTCCGACGGTGGCGCGGCCCATTTCGCCGAGGTCGTGCGCCAGATCCGCCTGCAGGCCCCCGCCACCACCATCGAAATCCTGACACCCGACTTCCTGAGGAAGGACGGCGCGGCCGAGGTGATGATCGACGCCAGGCCCGATGTGTTCAACCACAACCTCGAAACCGTGCCGCGCCTGTATCTGAAGATCCGTCCCGGCGCCCGCTACTTCCA
>CAYNDG010000264.1:0-2488 GCA_964395805.1 uncultured Brevundimonas sp. | reverse complement strand
CTTGCGTTCCTGGTCCATCCGGTCGCCCTTGGGCACCGGCACCAGCCGGTAGGTGTCGGTCAGCTGCGCCAGGGTCTCGGTCACGCCCGGCAGGGTCTCAACCGGATGGGACAGCATTTCCCGCCCGGCGGCGAGGATTTCGCGGATGGCCGAGGACGGCGGATTGCCGTCGCACAACTCCATCGCTGTCTCGATCATCGACAGGGTGAAGCCCTTCACCCCGTAGCCGTAGAGGCGCAGGTTGCGGCGCTCGATCTCGGCCAGCCTGTGCGCGATCACCGCATTGTCGTGATCGGTCAGAAGGTCGAGAAAGCGGGCCTGGGTGAGGCGAAAGATCGTCTCATTGTGCCAGAGGGTGTCGTCGGCATCGAGGCCGAGGGTGGTGATGCGCATGGCGCGCTGCCTAACACCGGAATCAGGCGTTTGGGAGAGGCGATGAACGAGACATCTGCGGTCGTGATCGGCGCATCGGGGGGGATCGGCTCGGCGCTGGTCGAGAGGCTGAAGGCCGCAGGGGATCACGCCCTTGTGCACGCCCTGTCGCGCTCCGAAACGGGCCTCAACCTTGAGGACGAGGACTCGATCGCGGCGGCGGCGGCGCAGATCGCCAACGGACCGCCACCTAAGCTGGTGATCGTGGCGACGGGCGTGCTGCACGGCGACCATCAGCCCGAGCGCAGCTATCGCGCCCTGACGGCCGAGCATCTGATGCGGGATTACCGGCTGAATGCCATTGGCCCGGCGCTGGTGGCCAAACATGTCCTGCCCCTCATGCCGCGCGAGGCCCGGGGCGTGTTTGCAGCCCTGTCGGCGCGGGTCGGGTCCATCGGCGACAACCGGCTGGGCGGCTGGCACGCCTATCGGGCGTCCAAGGCGGCGCTGAACATGCTGATCCGCAACCTGGCCATTGAGCATGGCCGGACGCACAAGGGCGGAATTGTCGTCGGCCTGCATCCCGGAACGGTAGCGACAGACCTGAGCGCCCCGTTCCAGGCGGGCGTGCCGGCGGACAAGCTGTTCACGCCTGACTATTCGGCAGAGCAACTCCTGCGGGTTCTGGCCGATCTGGAGCCCGCCGACAGCGGGGCCGTTTTCGCCTGGGACGGGCAGCGGATTCCCGCCTGAGATGCAATCAGGGTGAAGTCGGCATTCACCGCAATTCTTGATCCCCTGTAGACGCTTGCAGGCGCAATCTGGGACCGTCGGGGACCAGACGGCACCAGGAGGTGGCCAATGGGGACCTTTCCCTATGACCCGGGACGGCCAGCCGGGTTGGCGGATACGGCCGGGGCGGATGTCGGCGCGACATCCCGACCGCCGCTGCATTTTGACGCCGAACAGGCCAGCTTTGACCTGCTGACCCGCGGGCGCCGTGGACTGGGCATCAGCCTGATCGCGCAGGATATTGTCGAGCTGGACACGGGTCAGGCGGTGGCCCGTCGCGTTCGCCGCATCATCCGCCATACGGGCGGCGAGGCAGGGCTGCACCTGTTTGGCCGGGGAACGCTCGAGGGCGCGGACCTGCGCCGGATCGACCTTCAGACACTGCGACTCGGCCTCGACCTGCTGCGCCGAACCCCGGGACTGACGGGCGTTCTGCCGGTCTTCTGGCGGACATTGGCGACCAGCCACGGACGGTTTGCCCTGCTGTATGCCGGAACGACCGGGGAGACCCGAGCGGCGGGACTGTCGCTGGAGATCATGGGCGGTACGGAATCGGCCCGACTGGACGCCGTGGGTGAGGTGGTGGAGCAGTTCCAGAGCGGCCCGATCGGTATGATCCTGCACGCCGCCCCGGACATTGGCATCATTCGTCAGGCCGGGCGGGCGAAGGCGTCCTGCCTCTGCCTCGACCTTGCCGGGGTCGATCACCTGTCGGCAGAGGGCAAGGCCGAGGCCCGGGACCTGATATCCACTGCCCGTCAGGTTGCGCCCGCCGTGCTGGCCGTCAATCTGCGGCCCGACTGGGCCCCGGCGGCCCATGAAGCGGGGGCCACACACGCCGTGTTTGCCCCGATGGAAAGGCTGAGCCTGTGACAGCAGCGGTTGACCGCCGGGTCCGGGCCTCCTAACACCCTGCCGCTTCCGGCCCCCGTCGACACGCGACGGGTGCGCGGGGGCGAACTCCGCGATAGGATGCCGCCATGACCCGAACCCTTCCCGGCGTAACCGGCGTGCTGGCGCTCGCTGACGGCACCATTCTGCAGGGCCTTGGCTGCGGTGCAGAGGGCACGGCGCTGGGCGAGGTCGTCTTCAACACCGCCATGACCGGCTATCAGGAAATCCTGACCGACCCGTCCTACATGAGCCAGATCCTGGCCTTCACCTTTCCGCACGTCGGCAATGTCGGGACCAATGCGGACGACATCGAGCAGATCGGCGGCGGGTCGGACACCTCCGCACGCGGTGCCATCTTCCGCGACATGCCCACTGATCCGGCCAACTGGCGGTCCGACGCGGACCTGGACACCTGGATGAAGCGGCGTGG
>CAYNDG010000263.1:0-2496 GCA_964395805.1 uncultured Brevundimonas sp. | reverse complement strand
CGGGTCTTCCATTCGGCGATGCGCGCGCGGACCTGCTCCGGCGCCGTGCCGCCAAAACTCCGGCGACTGTCACAGGAAGCCTCAGGCGACAGCACCTTGTAAACCTCGGATGTGATTCCCGGCTCGATGGCGGTCAGTTCCTCCAGCGGCAGTTGCGCCAGGTCCACGCCCAACGCCTCGGCCCGCTTGACCGCCGCACCCGTGATGTGGTGCGCCTGACGGAAGGGCAGGCCCAGTTCCCTCACCAGCCAGTCGGCCAGATCGGTCGCGGTGGAAAAGCCCGAGCCGGCGGCGGCCCGCATTCTCTCTGTCTCCGGCCTCAGGGCCGCGACCATGGCGGTCATGGCGACCAACGCGAGATCAAGGGCGTCAAACGCCTCGAACACCGGCGGCTTGTCCTCCTGCATGTCCTTGGAATAGGCCAGCGGCAGGCCCTTCATGACGGTCGACAGCGCCACCAGCGAGCCCATGATCCGGCCCGTCTTGGCGCGCACCAGTTCGGCGGCGTCGGGGTTACGCTTCTGCGGCATGATCGACGAGCCGGTCGTCAGATGGTCGGGCAGGGTGACAAAGCCGAACTGCGGCGTCATCCAGACCACGATCTCCTCGGCAAGCCGAGACAAATGCCCGGCACAGAGGCTGGCGGCGGCCAGGCTTTCCAGCGCGAAGTCCCGGTCCGACACGGCGTCCAGCGAATTGGCCATGGGCCGGTCAAAGCCGAGCGCCCTCGCGGTCATCTGCCGGTCGATGGGGAAGGGCGAACCGGCCAGGGCCGCGGCCCCCAGCGGACATTCGTTCATGCGCGCCCGGGCGTCGGCAAAGCGCGAGGCGTCCCGCCCAAACATCTCGACATAGGCCATCAGATGGTGGCCAAAGGTCACCGGCTGCGCCGTCTGCAGATGGGTGAAGCCCGGCATCAGGTCGCCGGCATGGGCCTCGGCCTTGTCCAAAAGGGCCGACTGCAGCGCCTTCAGCTGATCGACGGTATGATCGCAGGCGTCGCGGACCCACAGGCGGAAGTCGGTCGCCACCTGATCGTTGCGGCTGCGCGCCGTGTGCAGCCGGCCCGAGGCCTCGCCGATCAGCTCGGCCAGCCGCGCCTCGACGTTCATGTGGATGTCTTCGTACTGGTCGCGGAACGGAAAGCTGCCGTCCGTGATCTCGGCCTCGATGGTGTCCAGCCCGCCCAGGATCGCCTCTGCGGCCTCGGTCGAGATGATCTTGCGCTCCGCCAGCATGCGACAATGGGCGCGCGACCCCGCCAGATCCTGTGGCCACAGGCGCTGATCGACGCCGATCGACACATTGATGGCCTGCATCACCGCATCAGGCTTGGCGGAAAAGCGTCCACCCCATAGGGTCTTTTCCGAAGTCGCTCCGGATGCGGAGGCAGCGGCGTCAGGAGATGTAGGCCGGGACATGGCGTTAGGCTCGGATATCAAGGGTTCGGTGAAGACGGCTCTGGCCATCGGTGCAGCGGTTCTGGTCGCCCTGATCGCCGGTGGCGTGCTGCTATATCCGCATATCGTCCCGGGGTCCAAAGACGCGGCTGCGGCGGGCGCAGGCGATACGCGTCAAAGCGAGCTGTCCGTCTATGCCAGGGGGCCGCTGACGCGTCTGTCCACCCCGGTCGAGCGCGCGTCCGCCCCTGATTACGGCTTTGTCGACCGCGAGGGCGAGGCTGCCAGCTTCGCCGATTTCCGCGGCAAGGTGGTGGTCGTCAATCTGTGGGCCATGTGGTGCGCGCCGTGCCGGACCGAGATGCCGACGCTGGCGACCCTGGCCTCCGCCTATGAAGGCACGGACCTGCTGGTCCTGCCGATCAATGTCGATTCCGGCGACGATGCCATCGCGGATGCGAAAAGCTTCCTCGATGTGCACGAGCCCTTGCCCTTCTATTCGGACAAGAGCTTCCGCCTGCCGTTCCTGTTCCCGGAATCGGGCAAGATGCCCCAGACGATCCTGCTGGACCGTCAGGGGCGTATCCGTGCGACCTTTGCGGGTGAGGCCGACTGGGCCAGTGTCGAGGCCCGGGCCCTGGTCGACGCCCTTCTGGCAGAATCCTGAGGCCTATTCGACGCGCTCGCCGGTGGCCGGATTGACGGCGCCCTCGCGTCCTTCGGCAGCGGCCGCGGCCTGATTATCCTCGAGCTTGTTGGCCAGCTTGCCCGCGCCCTCTTCAACCGCACGCGCGGCCTTCATGGCCCCGGACTCGATCACCTCGCCGGCCTGGGCGGCGGCATCGCCGACCGTGTCACCGACCTGCTCGGCCCTGACTTCGGTCCGTTCCTGTTCGGACTCGGTACAGGCGGCCATGCCAAGGGCCAGCGCCGATGCGGCGCCGACGATCGCCAGGGTGCGTGTGATCATGATGTGGTCCCTTCCGGATGAATGATGCGTCCGGAACGTCAGGCCAATGGCAGAGGTTGCACCCCAGCTGAAATCGGCCTGCGCATGGGAGCCCCACATGTTCGCGGGGCGGTGGTGGCTGGAGGC
>CAYNDG010000262.1:0-2527 GCA_964395805.1 uncultured Brevundimonas sp. | reverse complement strand
ATAACTACGAGCAGGTGGCCAAGGCGCTGAAGATCATCATGGACGGCGAGGGCATCGCCGTCTCTAAGCGCCGCATCACCCTGTCCACCTCGGGCGTGGTGCCCATGATCAAGCGGTGCGGCGAGGAGCTGGGGGTCAATCTGGCCATCAGCCTGCATGCGGTCACCGACGAGGTGCGCACGCGGATCATGCCCATCAACAAGAAATATCCCCTGGCCGAGCTGATGGACGCCATCCGCAACTATCCCGGCCTGTCCAATGCCCGCCGGGTGACCTTCGAATACGTCATGCTGAAAGGCGTCAACGACAGCCCCGACGAAGCCCGCGCCCTGCTCAACCTGATCAAGGGCATCCCGGCCAAGATCAATCTGATCCCGTTCAATCCCTGGCCCGGCACCGACTATGAATGCTCGGACTGGAAGACGATCGAACGCTTCGCCGCCATCCTCAACAAGGCCGGCTACGCCAGCCCCATCCGCACCCCCCGCGGTCGCGACATCCTCGCCGCCTGCGGCCAGCTCAAGTCCGAAAGCGAAAAGGTCCGGGCCTCCGCCCTCAGGAAGGCCGACCAGGACGCGGCGTAAGGGCGCGCCGGGAGTAGGCAAACCACCAGACGGTCAAGGCAGCGGTTGCGCCGGGCAAAATCGGCCATGCGAGGCCGACGAAAGACGGGTCGCCAAACGGCACCGTGGTCGCTACCCCCACAATCGCGCCTGAAATCAAGCCGGACATGATGGCGCTGGGCCATGACCGCAGCCCGAGGTGATGCAAAAGGACCCACACGGGCCAGCCAATGACGCCAAAGCCGAACACAAAGCCCGGCACGACATACAGCCCCGTCAGCAGGGGCATGGTGACGAAGAGAGCCAGGTGGCTCGCGGACTCGCCATCCTGAACGGCCCCGATGAAGGCCATCACTGTCCACTGCATTGCGACAATGACCCCGCCGGCGGTTCCGCCCAGAAGTAGGGCTCCGACGTTTGCTGGAGGATAGGTCGTCATTTGGATGAATCCGGCCTGTCGCGTCCATGACTGGCCGCCCTCATCGCACCGCCTCCAGCCGCTCGATCCGCCCCGGCATGACCTCCGGTGTCCGCACATCCCAGGCCAGACCCATCCGCTCCAGCAGCTGGATGAAGCGGTAGCCCCAGTCGCTCTGGCCGGGATAAAGACCGAGGCGCGCCGAGCCGGGAAAGGCGTGATGATTATTGTGCCAGGCCTCGCCCATGGTCGGGATGGCCGCCCACGGGACATCGTGGGCCTGCACACCCGATGCGGGCACGCGCCAGCTTTGCGGCCCCTGCGTGTGGGCCAGACGCCCGACGAACCAGTGGCCGATGATCGAGACGGAGATCCGGACGCAGACCCCCCAGACGACGAAGCTCCATCCTCCTGCGAGCCACAGCAGCCCCGCGATCGGCAACTGCTGCAGCATCCATGTGCGTTCCAGAAACCGATAGAACCGGTCCCGCTGGAACCGGCCCAGATCGAACGCGGGCGGGCGCTCCAGCTCCAGCCGACAATGCATCTGCCACCAGGCATCGGTCAGGATCGGCGCGCGATGGGCCAGATAGGGATGGCATTCGGGCTGCCGCTGGGCCCAGTCCCTCAGGTCATGGGCGCGGATCATCCAGAACGGGCCGCTCATGCCCACCGCCGTGCCGGTCCAGACCAGTGTGTGTTCCAGCCACAGCGGGCACTGGAAGCTCCCGTGAATCATGCGCCGGTGAAAGCCGATGGAGTGACCGAGCAGCAAGGCGCCTCCGGTCGTGACGACGAACACGGCAAGCGCGCTCCAGCTGAACGTCAGCGGCGCCAGAATGACGGTTGCGACCAGCATGCCGCCGTTCCAGAGCGAGTGAACGGGGTCCCAGACCACCCGGCCCTCAACCGGGTTGCACCCCGGCAGTTCGACAAGACTGTTGACCGCATTCGGATCGTGAGCGTCTGACATGTGCATGGCCCTTCGGTATTTAAGTAATAGCTTACACATACGAATGCGGCTGGCAAGCCCTTAGCAAATCGCTTAAATACTCAGGGATGCAACGTGTGTTCGAAGCCCTCTCCAGCCCCGTGCGGCGCAAGATTCTGGCCTACCTGGCCCATGCCGACCTGACGGCGGGAGAGATCGCCGCCCGGTTCGAAATCTCCAAGCCGGCCGTGTCCCAGCACCTGTCGGTGCTCGAGAATGCCGGTCTGGTCACCAGCGAAAAGAAGGGTCAGTTCGTTCACTACAGCCTCGTCGCCGACGCCCTCGCCAACACCCTGAACGGCTATGTGCAGGAGGTCTGCCCCGTCTCGCGCCCGCTGAAGAAAGAAAGCGCCGCCCTTGCGGCCAAGCCCGCCCGCCCGACGCCGGACTGACGCCATCGACTGCGCCATGGGGCCGCAGGAATTCCCCGCAGGATCAGCATCCTGGCCGCATTCCACACCGACTTTCCCGCCCTGCTCCGGAACGCGCCTACACTGTCGGCCCGCCCGCGCTGCAGAGGAGGCAATCCAGACGGTTCAGACGGTTCAGACGGTG
>CAYNDG010000261.1:0-2532 GCA_964395805.1 uncultured Brevundimonas sp. | reverse complement strand
CCGTGCCGCTGCTGATCCAGTCCTACGGCATCTTCGCTGCCGCCTATTGGGCGGCCAGGGCCTGGCGTGTGCCGCACACCATCGCCGCGCCGTGCGCCATGATCGGCACCTCCAACTTCTTCGAGCTGGCCGTCGCTGTGGCCATCGGTCTGTTCGGGCTGAATTCGATCGCGGCGCTGGTCACGGTCGTCGGGGTGCTGGTCGAGGTGCCCGTGATGCTGTCGCTGGTCTGGTTCGCCAACCGTACCCGGCACTGGTTCCCGGCGGATGAAACCGCCATCCGGCGCCCCCGCTCAGGGACGCCGGACTGAGGCTCACTTGACCTTCTTATAGACCGTCAGACCCAGCACGAAGACGGCGACCGCAATGATCACGGCGATCCAGAACAGGATGACGGCGATGTCGACGAAGACGCCGGCAAGGCCCGTGAAGCCCAGCACGCCCAGGATCAGGGCAACGACGGCGAGAATGATGGCCCATTTCAGCATTGGCGTGGCTCCTTGTGATGAATGTTCTGGTCCCGCAACGTCACCCGACAAGGCGGTGTTCCGGAACGACCGTGCTGCACTGCAAGAAAAATCCACCCGGCCGGTGATCCAATGGCCAAGCTTTGCGTTGGAAGCGGCATGACAAAGACCAACAAGCCCGCCGTCCTCAACATCCGTAACGCCCGTGCCTCCGACGTCGAGGCGATCTCGGCCCTGGTGGCCAAGGTCTACAAATCCATGCCGCCCTATACGACCGGCATGCTGCGCGGCCAGATTTCGGTCTTCCCCGACGGCCAGTTCGTGGTCGAATATGAGGGCGACATCGTCGGCTATGCAGCCGGCTTCCGCATCGACGAGCAGACGGCCATGAGCCAGCATACCTGGTCGCAGATCACCGGCGGCGGCTATGCCTCGCGCCACGATCCGATCGGTGAGTGGTTCTATGGCATGGAGGTCTGTGTCGATCCCGACCGGCGGCGCCTGCGCATCGGCCAGCGCCTGTATGACGCCCGGCGCGACTTCTGCGAGGCCAGGAACCTGAAGGGCATCGTCTTTGGCGGTCGCATGCCCGGTCTGGCACGCAAGAAGGCCACCTATGCCGAGCCCGAGGCCTATCTGGACGCCGTCTCGGCGCGCAAGGCCAATGACCCGGTCATCGGCTTTCACCTGCGCACCGGCTTTGAGCCGATCGGCGTGCTGAAAGGCTATCTGGCGTCGGACACGGCCTCGATGGGCCACGCCGCCCACATGGTCTGGCGCAACCCCTATTTCGTCGAGGAGCGGGGCAAGGGTTCGGCCTTTGCGGTCAAGGAGAATGTCCGCATCGCCACCGTCCAGCTGCAGGCCCGCAAGGTCGCGAGCTTCGACGAATTCATCGCCAACATCGAATATTTCGTCGATGTGACCGCCGACTACCGCACCGACTTTGTCGTCTTCCCCGAGCTGTTTACCCTGCAGCTGCTGTCGCTGGAAAAGAAGAAGCTGACGCCCGCGGAATCGATCGAGGCCCTGACCCGCTATACGCCGCGCTTCGTCGAGGCCCTGCGCAAGATGGCGGTGGAATACAACATCAACATCATCGGCGGCTCCCACCCCACCCAGACCGATGACGGCGACATCCAGAACGTCGCCTATGTCTTCCTGCGTGACGGCTCGGTCCATGCCCAGGAGAAGATCCACCCGACGCCGAACGAGCGCCACTGGTGGAACATCAAGGGCGGCGACATGGTCCACGCCATCGACACCGACTGCGGCCCCATCGGTGTGCTGATCTGCTACGACTCCGAGTTCCCGGAACTGGCCCGGCGGCTGGTGGACGAGGGGGCGCGCCTGCTGTTCGTGCCCTTCTGTACCGACAACCGCCAGGGCTATCTGCGGGTGCGCTACTGCTCGGCGGCGCGGGCCATCGAGAACCAGTGCTACGTCGCCCTGTCGGGCAATGTCGGCAATCTGCCCAATGTCGAGAACATGGACGTCCAGTACGCCCAGTCCTGCATCCTGACGCCGTGCGACTTCCCCTTTGCCCGCGACGGCATCGCGGCCGAGGCGTCAGAGAATGTCGAGACCATCACGGTCGCCGACCTCGACCTGTCCGACCTCGCCTGGGCCAAGGCGCAGGGCACGGTGCGCAACCTGCGCGACCGCCGCTTTGACCTCTACAAGACCGTCTGGACCGACGGCGGCTGAGCTCAGCCGCCCGGCACGAACACCGGCGCCGCCGCCGAGACCGCAAAGGCCGCGACGATCAACACGAGCCCCGCGACCGCGAGCCCGCGCCAGGGGCCGGCGCCCGGACTGGCCGGGGTGACAAGGGCGAGGGGCGCCGCAAGGCTTAGCCAGAGGAGGGCGAACAGGGCCATGACACCCGGCAGGTCCATGCCGATGCCAAGAAACACCGGGTGGGCAAGGGCCAGCAACCAGCCTCCGGCCAGCACCGAGAGGACGCCGGGGATAAGGGCGATCCGTGCCCGCCGCAGCTCGGGATCGATCCCGGCAACCAGGGCTGCGGCCGCGCCGGCCAGCAGCCCCGGCCACAGGAACAGGA
>CAYNDG010000260.1:0-2538 GCA_964395805.1 uncultured Brevundimonas sp. | reverse complement strand
GTCGGCGAGAACCGCGCCTGTCTGGCGGTGCGCATGGTGTTCGACGCCGAGGGCAAGAAGCGCAGCCACCGGTTCGTCCGGGGCCTGATGCGCTCGCACGCCAGCCTGTCCTACGAGCAGGCCCAGGCCGCCTCAGAAGGCCGGTTCGATGATGTGACCGGCCCCATCGTCGACGTCATCCTCAAGCCCCTGTGGGCCGCCTATCGGACCATGCTGAAGGGCCGCAAGAAGCGGGCACCGCTGGCCATCGAGAGCTTGGAGCGCAAGATCAACATGTCGCCGAAGGGCGAGATCCTCTCCATCGAACCGCGCGTCTCGCTGGAGGCGCACCGGCTGATCGAGGAGATGATGATCCAGGCGAACGTCTCGGCCGCCGAGACGCTGGAGCAGAAGCGCACCCCCCTGATCTACCGGGTGCACGACACCCCCAGTCAGGAGAAGGTCTTCAACCTGGCCGACTTCCTGCAGACGCTGGGCCGTCCGTGGAACAAGGGTGAGCCGCCGACCACAAAGAAGCTCAACGCCCTGCTCGACAGCATGCGCGACACACCGCACGCCGAGATCGTCAATGAGGTGGTCCTGCGCAGCCAGATGCAGGCCATCTACACCCCCGAGAACATCGGCCACTTCGGGCTCAACCTCGACCGCTATGCCCACTTCACCTCGCCGATCCGGCGCTACTCCGACCTGATCGTTCACCGGGCGCTGATCCGGGCGCTGGGCCTCGGCAAGGATGGCCTGACCGAGCGTGAGGTGTCCGAGCTGCCCGCGATCGCCGAGCATCTGGTCATGACCGAGCGCCGCTCCATGGCGGCCGAGCGTGACGCCACCGACCGCTATATCGCCGCCTTCCTCGAGGAGCGGGTCGGGGCAACCTTCGAGGGACGGATCACGGGCGTGACGCGGTTCGGCCTGTTCGTGCGGCTGGCCGAGACCGGTGCCGATGGCCTGATCCCCATCTCCTCGCTGGGCCGGGACTATTTCCAGCACGACGAAGCGGCCCACGCCCTGGTCGGCCAGCGAAGCGGCCAACGCTGGACCCTGGGCCGGACCGTCGAGGTCAAGCTGGTGGAGGCCACGCCCCTCACCGGCGGACTGGTGCTCGAGATGCTGTCCGATGCTGAAGAGGGCAAGCCGCCCGGCAACTCCGGAGGCCGAGGCGGTCCGCGTGGTGGACCGCCCCGGGGCGGCAAGGGTCCGCGCGGCGGCAAGGGCGGTCCGCCTTCCGGCAAGCCGAAAGGACCGCGGCGTCGCAAATGAGCCAGCCGTTCGATGCGCGGGCGGATCTGGCCGATTCACCCGATATCGGTGCCCGGGTTCGGCCCCGCGACGCCGCCACCCTGATCCTGACACGCAGCCGCGCCGGACAGGCCGAAGTACTGATGGGCCGTCGGGCGCCCGGTCATGTCTTCATGGCGTCCAAGTGGGTGTTCCCCGGCGGGCGGGTGGAGCGCGGCGACTATACCGCCCCCTTTGCCACCGATCTCTCCCCGGACGAGTTGGCGCTGCTGGAGCGCGAGATGCCCGAACGGCGGGCCCGGGCGCTGGCGCTGGCCGCCGTGCGCGAGACCCATGAGGAGACCGGCGTCATCGTCGGCCGTCCTGCTCCCGCGCGCAGTCTGGCCGGGCCGTGGCGCAACTTCCTGTCGACCGGGCATCAGGCGGATCTGGCAGGCCTGCGCTACATCGCCCGGGCGATCACGCCGCCGGGACGGCCGCGCCGCTTCGACGCCCGCTTCTTCCTGGCCGATGCCGACGCCATGGAACTGCCGGCGCGCACCGATCACGGCGACGAGCTGGAGCGGGTGGCCTGGATCCCGCTGGACGATCTGAAGGACCTCGCCCTGCCCGCCATCACCCGGTTCGTGGTCGGCGAGGTCAGGGAACGGCTCACGGGACGGGACCCCGGTCGCCCCTTCATTCGCCAGCTGTATGGCCAGCACAAGATCGATCGGCTTTGACCCCCTCCCGGACGGGGCGTATCTGTTGCTGATGCCCTCTCCTCGAGTATCGGCCCTGATCGCGTGAAACTGTCCCGACCCTTCATCAAGCTGCCCTTCCGCTTCGACGTGGAGCGCCTGCGTCAGGAGGTCGAGGCCTTCCCGGCTGACGCCTGGGCCAGGCACCCGAACAACATCCCCGGCAACAGCGCCCTGCGGCTGATCACGGTCGGCGGCACCGAGAATGACGAGGTGGCCGGGGCCATGGCGCCGACGCCGCATCTGCAGTCCTCGCCCTACATCCAGCAGGTGCTCAGCCACTTTGGCGTGGTCTGGAGCCGCTCGCGGCTGATGCGGCTGGGGCCGGGATCGTCGGTGCCCGAGCACACAGACATCAACTACCACTGGTTTCACCGGGTGCGGCTGCACGTGCCGATCGTGACGACGCCGGAGGTGCGCTTCCACTGCGACGGCGAGGAGGTCCACATGGCCCCGGGGGAGGCCTGGATCTTCGACAACTGGCGGATCCACAAGGTCGACAACGGCTCGGACATTTCCCGCGTGCACCTGGTGGCGGACACGACCGGCAACGGCCGCT
>CAYNDG010000259.1:0-2540 GCA_964395805.1 uncultured Brevundimonas sp. | reverse complement strand
TGGCCGTCGACCTGAAGGTCGCCCGAGCCCGAGACATTGCCATCGAACTTCAGATCGGCGGACAGGGTCGAAAGATTGCGTCCCGCGCTCTGGGGCTGCAGGGCAGGGGCCGCTGCTCGCGGCTGGGCCGAGGGGGCTGCCGCCTGCGGGGCTTGCGGCATGTCCGGAAGCGGCGGGATCGGCGGCACCGACGACGGCTTGGCGGGGACTTGGACTTATTGAACAAGATAATCTCCGGCTCTCATGAAGCGGGCTGGATTCTGGGCACGCCCGTTCATCCAGACCTCGTAATGCAGGTGCACACCGGTCGACCGGCCGGTCGAACCCATGGCCCCAATTCTCTGGCCCAGTGCGACCCGCTGCCCGATCTGGACGGACGCCGAGTTGAGGTGGGCATAGCGCGTCTTGAAACCGCCTCCGTGGTCTATCTCAACGGTGTTGCCATACCCTGAACGCACGCCGACAAAAGAGACGACCCCCGGTGCCGTGGCAAGAATGGGGGTATTGAGGGGGGCGGCGAAGTCCTGACCCTGATGCAGGGCCGGGCGCCCGTTGAACGGGTCGAACCGCACGCCAAAGCCGGACGTCGTGCGCGCCTGCGTCGGCCGTGCAAAGGGCAGGCCCTCCGAGGCATCGGTCAGGGCGCGCATGTCGCCCAGATTGCTGGTGGCGCTGAGAATGCGGGCGGCGAACGGCTCGTCCACATCGAGTATGGCGGCCAGGGCGCTGGGATCGTCTGCCTGGACCAGGGGGCCGCCCAGCGAGGTGCCCTGTCCGATGTAGGCGGCGGGGTTCAGCCCGGCCAGCCGGAAGGCGAGGCGCAGGCGCTCCGCCCGGGTCTCGGCGAACCGTTCAGCCCGGGCGATCAGCCGCTCCTGATCCATCCGGACGGCGGCCATGCGCTCGATCGGCGTGCGGTTCCCGGAGTCGCTCATCACGACCGGCTGCAGTTCCAGCTCGGCCCCGTCCACCCCGCGGAAAATGCCCATCACCTGGGTGAGGGCTGCGTGGCGCCGCTCGACCATCTGCGCCATTTCCTCCAGCGAGCCCGTGCTGGCGGTCATGCGCACCACGGCGGTCTCCAGCCGGGCCTGCAGGTCGGCATTGACGCGCTCGGACGTGGCGCGGGCCTCGGCCACGGCGCGCTCGGCCTGGCTGACGCCGATCAGGTCGATAATGAAGCCGCAGCTGGCGACCGTGCCCCACCCGATCAATCCGACCGCCATGGCCCCCATCAGGATCTGGCGTCGGGCCGTCAGGGCGAAGGCCTGAACCTCATCGCCCGTACGAAGATAGATGTATCGGACAGGAAACCACCGCTGGAGCCATCCTGTCCGGGTCTTTTCTGCTGCCTCGCGCATACTCTGCACCCCCGAACGCACGCTTTATGCGCCAGCGACGGCAGAGCTTCAACCCTGTTAGGGAAGCATTAACCTTCTTTGGAATCGTATTCGGCGAATAGCGTCATTCCGCGAACCCTGTTTTCGCCTTTCAGGTGCATCCGCGAATCTGGATTGACGGTAATTCGTGTCAGATACCGTACAGATGATCGGAGGGCGGACGGTCCGCGAATCTACAGATTGCGAACGGCTTGCAGAACCTCCCCGGCGTGGCCCTTGACCTTCACGCGGGGCCACTGCTGACGGACAATGCCCTCGGCGTCGATCAGGAAGGTTGCCCGCTCGATGCCCGTATAGGTCCGGCCGTACATCGACTTCTCGACCCAGGTGCCAAAAGCCGCACAGACGCTCTCATCCTCGTCGGCCGCCAGGGTGACTGTCAGGTCGTGCTTGGCCTTGAAGCTCGACAGCTTCTTCACCGTGTCCTTCGACACGCCGATCACACGGGCCCCTGCTGCGGCAAAATCAGGCATCAGCGCCGAGAAGTCCTTGCCCTCGGTCGTGCACCCCGGCGTGTCCGCCTTCGGGTAGAAGTAGAGGACGTAGGGCTTGCCCTTCAGCGCCGTGTCACTGACCCGGTCCCCGTCGGCGGTCGGCATGTCAAATGCCGGAACGGGTTTGCCTTCAAGTTCGGACATCTGCGTCTCCTCAGACAGGTTTCACCAGAACGATCTTCTTCTTGCCGGCGGCCAGTTTCAGGACACCGTCGGCATTGATGTCACCAACCTCGATCAGTCGGGCCCCATCGGCAACCGGTTCGTCGTTGAGCCGCAGCCCGCCACCCTGGGCCAGACGCCGCGCCTCGCCGTTCGATGCGGTCAGGCCGGCCCGCGTCGTCACCGCCGCGATCATCGCGCCGATCACCTCATCGCGCGGCAGCTCAACAGTGGGCATGCCCGCCGACAGGGTGCCCCGCTCGAACGCGCCCTCGGCGGCGGCCCGGGCCTTCTCCGCCTCGGCCGCACCGTGCAGCATGGTGGTTGCCGCGTCGGCGAGCGCCTTCTTGGCCTCGTTGATCTCGGCCCCCTGCAGGGCCTCGAAGGCGGCGATCTGGTCCAGCGGGAGGTCGGTGAACAGCTTCATGAACTTGCCGACGTCGGCGTCATCCACATTCCGCCAGAACTGCCAGTAGTCATCGGG
>CAYNDG010000258.1:0-2553 GCA_964395805.1 uncultured Brevundimonas sp. | reverse complement strand
GCATGGCCTCGACCACCCGCTGGTTGACCGGGTGATCCTCGGCCAGCAGGACCCGCACCGGCAGGTCCGCCCGGGCCGATACCGGGCGCAGGGGCTCCAGCCCGGATCGCGCCTGCTCGGCCACCCTGCCCGCGTCATAGGCCTCCAGGGATCGCGTCCGCGACAGCGGCAGGCTGACGGTGAAGGTGCTGCCCTGCCCGGGCGTCGAGTCCGCCCGGATCTCGCCGCCCATCATCTCCGTCAGGGCGCGACAGATCGACAGGCCAAGGCCCGTTCCCCCGAACCTGCGCGTGATGGTGTTGTCGGCCTGGGTGAACCGGTCAAACAGGGTGCGGGCGGCCCCGGAGTCGAAACCGACGCCCGTATCGGTCACGGTCATGGTCAGGGTGCTGACGCCCGGCTCGGGCACATCATCGTCGACGGCCAGCACCAGTGACACCTCACCTGTGGCGGTGAATTTCACGGCATTGGACAGCAGGTTGGTCAGAATCTGCCGGATACGCCCGGCATCGCCGAGAAAGCGGCCGCGCGCGGTCGGTCCCGGTCTGAAGACGAAGCCGATGTCCTTGGCTTCGGCCCGGGCCCGCGCGGTGGCGATCGCCCCCTCCAGCTCGTCCATGATGTCCATGTCGACGGCGACGATCTCGAGCTGGCCGGCCTCGACCTTCGAGACATCCAGAATGTCCGAGACAAGCCGTTCCAGACTCTCCCCGGACTGGGCGATCAACCGGACCAGTTCGTGCTGACGCGGTGTCAGATCGTCCGCCTGCAGGGCGCTGACAAGGCCGATGACCCCGTTCAGCGGCGTACGGATCTCGTGGCTCATATTGGCGAGGAAGTCGGTCTTGGCCTGGCTGGCGGCCTCGGCGGCCAGTTTGGCGGCTTCCAGTTCCTTGCGCGCCGCCTCCCGACCTGTCACGTCCCGCGCCACGGCGTAGATCTTGTCGCCATATCGCCGGGCCTGCCATTCCAGCTGGCGATAGGTGCCGTCCCTGTGGCGGTAGCGATTGACAAAACCGCTGACGAACCCGCCCGACGCCAGGTCCTCGACCTGGTTCACCGTGGCCCGGGTACAGGGCTCGTCGTCCGGATGCAGAAGCTCCAGCAGATAGCGGCCCTCCAGCTCCTCGGGGCTCCAGCCCAGTGTGGTTTCCCACGAGCGGCTGGCCTTGACGACCCGGCCCTCGAGGTCGCGGATACACAGCATGTCCAGCGAGACCTCGAAGAAGGTGCTGGCGTCCACCAGATCCTCCGGGACAGAGGCAAGAGCTGCGCTCGATGACATGAAAACTGGCCTCAACTCCGTCATTCAGCGGCAAGCATGCCACGCCGGGGTTAAGTTTACCCTGCCACGGTCGGGCCGAACTCGCGCTCGAAGCTGGCTTTCAGCGCCGCATCGACCTCGTCCATGCTCGCCAGCACGCCCAGATCATGCAGACTGGTCACCCCGTGCTCCCGTATCCCGCAGGGCACGATGCCGTCGAAATGGTCGAGGTCCGGTTCGACGTTCAGGCTGATGCCGTGGAAACTGACCCAACGGCGCACCTTGACCCCGATGGCGGCGATCTTGTCCTCCCGTGACCAGCCGGGCCCCTTGCGCGTAACCCACACGCCGACCCGGCCCTCCTTGACCTCGCCCTCGACACCGAACGCGGCCAGCGCCCCGATGATCCAGCGCTCCAGCCCGCGAACCAGACCTCTCACGTCGCGTCCCCGCTCCGTCAGGTCGAGCATCACATAGGCGACCCGCTGTCCTGGCCCGTGATAGGTGAACTGCCCGCCCCGCCCGGTCCTGTGCACCGGAAAGCGCGCCTCGAGCAGGTCCTCATCCCTCGCCGAAACCCCGGCGGTATAAAGCGGCGGATGCTCCAGCAGCCAGACGCGCTCGGCGGCCTCGCCCGCATGAATGGCCGCGACGCGGGCCTCCATCGCCGCCTCGGCCTCGACGTAGTCGGCACGGCCCGGCGACACCACCCATTCGACGGGTCGGGAATCGGCACGCAGCAGGGACGAATCACCGGGGCTTAAGGCTTGGGAAAGCATGACCCCCCCAATGTGGCGGATGGGGGTCCCCATGCAAGCTCCGTCACGCAGTCCATCCAGTAAGCCCGAGTCCGTCATGAGTCAGATCAACGCCGTCGATGTCGAAATTTCCGTCGTCCTCGGTCGCTCCGTGCTGCCCATGTCGCAGCTGCTGAAGATGGGCCGGGGCGCCGTCATCCCGCTGAATGCGACCGAGACGGACGAGGTCTGGATCCTGGCCAACAATCACCCGATCGCGCGCGGCGAGATTTCCATCAGCGACGATCGCATCGCCATCACCGTCACCCGCCCCGCCGACGTCTACGACTATATGGCCGGCTCGGCCTGATCTGAGGCAGTAGGCAGTAGGCAGTCGAGCCGGGCTGTTAAATCGGCCGGCTGCAGTGTGCCCTGATCGCCAACCTTCGGCGTCCCCCGCCCGATTGAGCCTACTGCCTACTGCCTAACTCCTACTGCCTGTTTCCTTTCCCCTTCCCTTTCCCCCCGCCCTGCGCCATCGCCCCCGCTCCG